>JANQKX010000474.1 GCA_028280915.1 Kiloniellaceae bacterium | reverse complement strand
GGCACCAGCGAGATCCAGCGCCATATCATCTCCCGCAGCCTGCTGCGCCCCCACGAGGGTAAGTGACCCCCGCTTTGTTGCGCGAGCCATGACCGAAACCCGATCTCATAACACCCCGGACCTGGGCGACCGGCAGAAAAACATCGCCCGCCTGCTCCATCCCAAGAGCATCGCCTTCATCGGCGGCGCGGCCTTGGCGGCGCCGATCCATTCCTGCGAGGCCATCGGCTTTGCCGGCGACATCTGGGTGGTCAATCCCAAGCGGGAGAGCCTGGCGGGGCACCGCTGTTACCCCTCGGTGGCGGATCTGCCGGCGGCCCCGGATGCCGCCTTTGTGTCCGTGCGCAGCGACCTGACACCGGGCCTGGTGGCGGACCTGGCGCAAAAGGGCGCCGGCGGCGTGGTCTGCTACGCGGCCGGCTTCGCCGAGATCGGCGGCGACGGCAAGGCCCTGCAACAGGCACTGAAGGCCGCCGCCGGCGATCTGGCCGTGGTCGGACCCAACTGCTATGGGGTGTTGAACTACCTGGACGGCGCCGCCCTCTGGGCCGACGTGCATGGCGGCCACAAGCTGGACCAAGGCGTGGCGGTGATCTCCCAAAGCGGCAACATCGCTCTCAACCTGACCATGGCCGAACGCTCCGTGCCCCTGGCCCAGGTGATCTCGGTGGGCAATCAGGCGGTCCTGGGCGTGTCCGATTTCATCCCCACCTTGGTGGACGACCCCCGCATCACCGCCATCGGCCTCTACCTGGAAGGCCTGGACGACATCGCCAAGTTCAGCCGGGCGGCGGCCTATGCCTTGGAAAAGGGCAAGCCGATCGTCGCGGTCAAGGTGGGCACCTCGGACACGGCGGCCCAACTGGCCCTTTCCCACACCTCCTCCCTGGCCGGCTCCGACAGCCTTTATCAAGCCCTCTTCGATCGCATGGGCGTGATCCGCAGCCCGTCCCTGGCGGCCTTCATGGAAACCCTGAAGCTGCTGCACGTCTTGGCGCCAAAGGGCGAAAACGGCATCAGTGCCATGGCCGGCGGACGCTTGGGCGTACTGACCTGCTCCGGCGGCGACGCGGCCCTGGTGGCCGATCTGGCCGACCGGCTAGGCTTGAGCATCCCGCCCCTGACCCCGGCGCAGGAGGCGGACCTGCGGTCCCGCCTCAATCATTTCACCTCGGTGGCCAATCCCCTGGACTACAACACGGCGATCTGGGGCGACGGACCGGGCCTGCAGGCCTGTTTCGCCACGGTCATGTCCGGTCCCATGGACGCCACGGTTCTGGTGATCGACTACCCCAGCCAGGGCTCCCTCAACGAAGGGGACTGGGACGTGGCGGTGGACGCGCTCATAGCCGCCGCCCGGCAGACCGGCAAGTTCGGGGTGCTGGCGGCCAGCTTGCCCGAGCTCTTACCGAAAGCGGCCCGGGAGCGGGCCTTGGCAGCGGGCCTGGCCCCCTTGCAAGGCCTGGACGAAGCCCTGGTGGCCCTGGGGGGCGCCCACTGGCAGGCCTGCCGGGCGGCTGCGCTGCGTGGCGGGGCGGCGGAGCGTCTCGCCGTAAATACCCTGCCCCCGCCCGATCCCGCCGGCACGCCCCGGTCGCTCAGCGAATGGGACAGCAAGCAGCGTCTGGCCGCCGCCGGTCTCCCTGTCCCCGCCGGCCGCCTGGTCAGCGCCGAAGCGGCCCCCGCGGCGGCCCAAGAAATCGGCTTTCCCGTGGTGGTCAAGGCAACCGCCGCCCACCTGGCCCACAAAAGCGAGGCCGGCGCGGTGGCCCTCAACCTGCACAGCCCCGAAGCGGTCAACGCGGCCATCACGGCCATGGCCAGCCTGGCGGATACCTTTTTGGTGGAAAGCATGCAGACCGGCGCGGTCTGCGAGCTGATCGTGGGCATCAAGCGCGACCCCCAGTTCGGCTTGGCCCTGGTGATCGGCAGCGGCGGGGTGCTGGTGAATCTGGTGGAGGATTCCGCCAGCCTGCTCCTGCCCACCGACCGCCAGGCGGTCAGCGACGCCCTCGACGGCTTAAAGGCCGCCCGCCTTCTGGCCGGCTACCGAGGCAAGCCCCCCGGCGACCGCGCCGCCGCCATCGACGCCATCATGACCATCGCCGCCTGGGCCGAAACCGAGGGCGAGGCCCTCTTCGAGCTGGACGTCAACCCCCTGCTGGTCCTGCCCGACGGCCAAGGCGCCGTCGCCGTGGACGCCCTGGTGCGCTTGGTGGATTGATCTAACCTCAGCCTTATGCCGCGTCGAAGCGGCGGACTTTTATCTCACGGGCGCGCCGGCGCATGAGGTAGGCATCGTAACGTGCTTGCATGCGAAGCAAGGTATCCATCTTGACCCCGAAGGCCTTTTCGACCCGCAAAGCCATCTCCGGCGACAGGGAGACCTTTTCGTTCAATAAATTGGACAGTGCCGGCCGGCCAACCCCCAAGACCTTCGCCGCGGCGGTGACCGTGAGCCCATCTGGCAACACGGACCGCCTGATAAATCCACCGGGGTGAACCGGCTTCATGGCCACATTAACCGCCATCAAAAGACCTCCTACCCCTCAATGATAATCCTCAAAATCAATGTCGTAGAGTTCATTGGTTGCTGCATCACCATAACTCGTCCCTCATGTTGTTTTAGACAGATCCGATGAGGCAGACACCATTGGGCTGGACTTAGACCGGTGCGCACCAGGTCCTTGTTTCCATGATTGCCAAAAAGCTGAAAGATCCCTGGACGTCAAGGGTCGCGACCGGCGGAGCCGGCGCCTTTCAGGCGCCCTTGACGTCCAGGGATCTTTCAGCAGCCTGCTCATCATGGAAATAAGGCCCTGAACTGCCAAGACACCCGACGTATCCCAGGACCAAATTTAGCATTCCTGCCAACAGTCAATAGCGGATTTTCTCCAAGCGGCCTTTCACGAAAACTTGAAACTCGAACTACGCGAATTCGGGCAGAATCATCGGATACAGCCCGACCACTCTGTCATCCCGTCCGCTTTGCGGCCAAACGCGCGGCGGACCTTATGTTTCTTGAATAGAACAGGAGATGATCGCCATGACCGAAGCGCAAAAGCTTGAGTTCGAGATCATGGAAAAGGCGAAAAAGCTGGCCGAGCTGCGCCGCCGGGAAGCGCCCCTCGCGGTGGAGGACTATGAATTCGAGACCCTTACCGGCAAGGTCCCCCTGTCGGCTCTTTTCGCGGGGCGGCGTCAACTGTTGATGATTCACAACATGGGCCAAGGATGCCGCTACTGCACCCTCTGGGCGGACGGGATCAACGGTATCTTGAGCCATCTGGAAGACGCCTTTGCCGTCGCGCTGGTGTCCAAGGACCCGCCGGCCGTTCAGCGCCGCCTGGCCTTGGACCGGAATTGGCGCTTCCAGGTGGTGTCCCACGGCGGCGGCAAATACATGGCCGATCATTGCGCCATGGGAGAAATGTCGAACTTTCCCGGCGCGGCGGTCTACGAATTGCGGGACGGGGCAATCTTCCAGAAAGGCAAGACAGCTTTTGGGCCCGGCGATCTCTACTCGCCGCTGTGGCATCTGCTCGCCCTGGCGGGGATGAGCGAAACCGACTGGACGCCGCAGTTCCACTATTGGACAAGACCCCAGCAGTTGGACGACGGCGGCGAGAACCTGCGCGACTGACGATCAAAGCTGACGAAATATTACGCTTGACGTAACGCGTATCGATTTGATAACATTGTCGATGATCAAGAGTTATCGAGATAAGCGAACTCGTCGTTTCGCCGAAGGGCATTTTGTAAAAGCGTTCCAAGGCTTCAGCCGGCAAGCCGAAAAACGCCTCGATATCTTGGAGGCAGCGGAGGTCATCGGCGATCTAGCCGCTTTGCCGAGTAACCGGTTCGAGGCCTTGAGCGGCGACCGAAAAGGCCAGTTCAGCATTCGTATCAACAGCCAATGGCGGATTTGCTTCGAATGGACCGAAGATGGGCCGGAAAATGTTGAGATAACGGACTACCATGGTTGAGGACCGACTTATGAGCCGCACGCCCATACACCCTGGCGAGATCCTGCGCGACGAACTGGAGGCCATGGACAATCTTTCCGCCGCCGCCGTGGCACGTGTCTTAAAGGTGCCGACCAATCGCCTCACCCAGCTCATGGCAGGCAAACGGAACATGACACCGGACACGGCCTTGCGCCTGGGCAAGTGGCTTGGCACCACCCCGGAGTTCTGGATGAACCTGCAGCGCAACTATGACCTACGTCTGGCGAAACAAAAAATTTCCGCGGAGCTGGCGAAGATTCCTTCCCGGTCGGATGATGCCGCATGATTGTCGGGCCGCCCCAAAACTGATTGTTCAAATGTAGGTATCCCATCGGGAATGAAAGCTGACTGCCGCCAGCGGCTTTGTTAGGCTTTGCTTACACCTGGCCACCAAGGACCTGTTTCATGCCGCTGATCGGACCGCCGCTGACCCGCCATGTGGAGTTGTCCCGCCTGCTCGAGGCGGGCGTGACGCGCCACCCCGAGGATCTGGCGCTGGTGTCGGCCATTACCCGCTGGACCTGGGCGGAACTGGAGACCACGGCCGAACAGCTGGCCGGGCGCCTGCTGGGCCTGGGCCTGCAACCGGGGGACCGGGTCGCCTCCCTCATGCCCAACCGCTCCGCCTTGGTGCTGCACTATTTGGCCTGTTTCAAGGCGGGCCTGGTGGTCGTGCCCTTGAACTACCGCTACGCGGTGCCCGAAATGGACCATGCCCTCGGCATCAGCGGCGCGTCCCTCATACTGGCCCACGAGGAGCGCGGCGATGATCTGGCCGCCAGCCGTGCCTGCGCCGACCTGCCCCTGGGTGTGATCCGCTACCGCGACCCGAGCGACGGCAAGACCGCCACCGGCGGCGCTCTCGATTTTTACGATCTCATCCATCCCTCCGCGTCAAGACCGACAGCGTCACTGCCCGATCTGCCGCCCGCGGCGCCGGCGGCGATCTTTTTCACCTCCGGCAGCACGGGGCGCCCCAAGGGCGTGACCCACAGCCGGGCCAGCCTGGGCGCCATGTTCGCCATCGCCGGCTTGGCCTTCGAGATGACCAGCGACGACGTCCTGATGCCCGGCTCCTCCATGTCCCACCTGGGCGGATTTCATTTTTCCCTGGCGGCGCTCTCCCTGGGCGCGCGGGTCGTGATCCCCCGCCGCTATGACGCCGAGGAACTGCTGCCTCTGATGCGGTCCCAGCGCCCGACCATTTTGTGCATGCTGCCAACGGCGCTGTTGCATCTGGTGCGGGATTCCCACGCCACCGGTGGCGACTTCGCCAGCCTGCGGGTCTGCCGCTCCGGTGCCGATAAGGTGCCTTTGGAATTGGAAAAAGAATTCATGGCCCTGACCGGTTTCGCCATTGACGAGGGTTACGGCATGACCGAGGTGGGCCTTTCCTGCCTCAACCCGCCGTCGGGCACGATAAAGATCGGCTCGGTGGGCACGGTCAATGCGGGTTTTGCCCTCTCCATCCGCGACGAAGAGGGCTGTGAGCTGCCGGCCGGCGAAGAGGGCCGCCTGTGGATGCGCGGCCCCAGCGTCATGAGCGGCTATTGGGATGCGCCCCAGCTCACAACTGAGGTCATGCGCGACGGCTGGCTGGATTCCGGCGACGTGATGCGCGCCGACGCCGACGGCTATCTGTGGTTCCGCGGGCGCAAAAAACAGATCATCGTGCACGACGGCTCCAACATCTGCCCGCAGGAAGTGGAGGAATCCTTGCTCGCCCATCCGGCCGTGGACAACGCGGGCGTGGTCGGGGTGCACGACCTGGTGCATGGTGAAAACGTGCGCGCCTATGTGAGTTTCAAGGCCGGGGCGACCCCGCCCGGCGCCCAGGACCTGATCGCCTTTTCCAAAAACCTGATCGGCTACAAGGCGCCCGAGGAAATCCAGGTGCTAGACGAGATCCCCCTCAACGCCACCGGCAAGGTGGACCGGGTGACCTTGAAAAACATGGCCGCCGAACGGCTCGGACCTGAAACGGCCTAAGAACATCGGCCTAAGAAAATTGGATCATCCGATCAAAATCCGTGACTCCCTTTTAATCTTTTAGCCACGATCCGGTTAACCGCACATCCCTATATAAAGTCCCAACTGAGCCAGAGTGCTCTTCCACCGGGGCCTCCAAGGCCCAAAGCGACATAGGAGATGAGCCATGACCTACGTGCTGACCGGCTACCTCGCCCCTTATGGCGCCGCCATGGCGATCGATCGGGTGGAACTGCGCGGGAAAATCGACAACAGAATCGCGTTTTCCCTGGCGCCCGCCCCTGCTCGAAAGCGCAGCCAGGGCAGCGACAAGCGCTTCCTGGTGCGGTGCAACCTGCCCATGGGAGAAGATCAGCCCCTGCGTCTGCCGCCCGGACTCTAAAAGCCACGCCAACGCGCCAAGAGCCTGGAAGCTAAGGGCACCGAAGAGGGTCACGCAACGCGCTTGACCCTCTTTTCTTTGTCGTCCCCCTTAATCTGACTCTCAGGCCAATGCCAAAGATGACCGGGAATTAACCCCCTATCCAGTTAAGCGTCACCTGCCATCCCCACCTGTGACTCAACAAGGGCCGCAAGGCCCCTCTAACCGGGAGCCGACAGGCTCCGCAGCTTCAAAGGAGGTCTGTCATGATGGAAGTATGGTCCTACTACTACGCATATGGTGGGGATCCGATCGCAGCCGGGCTCGTCGACCAGCCCAAGCGCCACGCCGACGCCAAGGCGTCCAACGACACGGCACCGGCGGAAGCTGCCGTCAAGGGCCCCTCGCGTTACACCAGTCAACGCCAAGAGCCCGCCAAACGCTTTTGGACCCTGCACAACCAGCCGCGTGGCTGCGACCGTCCCCAATTCAGCCTGCCGGGCCTTTGATCCAAGTTCGGCAGGACCGCGCGGCGGTAAACCCGTAAATGCGCGATATCTCCCAGTAGCAAATTAAAAGTAGCAACCTACAAGTAGCAACTCTTCAAGTGGCAAAAAGGGGCCGGGCTGTTTTCCCGGCCCCTTCCCTCTCCTTTTTCTTTTACGGGACACCTACTGAGCTCACCCCTTTCAGACACTTTTCGGACGGAAGTTACGGGCAGTTCATCACCAGGTCAGGGCAAAGCCATTTCCCAAACCTATATCAATTTCAAGGCGGCGATTTGAGCCGCCAAGGACCGGCTCCGAGGGTTGGAAAAACCCGGGACCACGACCAAGGAGAAGAATAATGTTGGACAGGTGGACCCTATTTGACGCCTATGGCGACATTCCTCACACTGCGGAGGCGGCCGAAGAGCTGGCCCGCTGGCGCGAGCGGGACATGGCGCAGGAACGCAAGCGTCTGGCCCAGCGCCAGGAGATCCGCCAACGCAATGACGAACGGCGGCAGCGCCGCCGCGCTGGGATGGCGGGCGAATCCGCACCGGCTGGCGTCGTCTACCCGGAATCACGCTTTGAAAAGATCCTGCGCAAGAAACCCAAGCTGCGCGCGGCGGCCAAGGAGCTTCTGGCCCAAGGCTATGACGCCAAATCAGGTTTGGCCGAAGAGCTTGGGCACAAAGCAGCAACCGCCCGCTAAGAGCGCAGCGCGCCCTCGGGGAGACTACTCCCTGAGGGCCTTGCCGCTGGTCTCGGGGATGGTCAGAACCGTGACGAAGGAAACGGCCGCCAGGGCGATCAGATAATAAACCGGCGCGAAATCATCCCCCGTCCGCTGAACCAGATAAGCGGCCACCAAGGGCGTGGTCCCGCCGAAAACGGACAAGCACAGGCTATAGCTCACGGAAAGCGCGCTGACCCGCACCCGCCGGGGCAGGATCTCGGCCTGTGTCGCGGGATTGATCGAAAAAACACAAGCAAACAGCACCGCGAAACCCAACTGCCCGATCAGGATCAAGAAGCCGTCCTGATGGTGCATGAACCAGAACAGGGGCCAGGCCAGCAGCATGATCCCCAGGTTACCGGCCAGCAAGAGGGGCTTGCGGCCCAGGCGGTCCGAAACCCGGGAAAAGACCAGCGGCAGGAAGGTCAGCACCACCATGCAAAGGGTATTGATGTCCATGGCCTTGGCGGTGGAAACATGCATGCGCTCGGTCAAATAGCTCACCGCATAGACGAACATCATGTAAAAGCCCACGTTGACCGCCAAGGCCAGGCCCACGACCCGCAGCATGCCGCGCCAATGATCCACGAAGGCGGTGACCACGGGCGAGCGCTCCCACTCCTCGTCATAGGTCGGGGCCGGCGGCTCCTCGATATGGCGGCGCAGCAGCAAGGCCCCCACGGCGATCAGACCGCCGGAGAGGAACGGCAGCCGCCAAGCCCAATCCTCAAGCACCTCCTGCCCCAGCACGTTGCTCAGCAGGGTGGCCACCCCCGAGCCGGCCAGGAATCCCGCCGTACAGCCCACCACGATCCACGACGCGAAAAAGCCGCGCCGGGAGGACGGCGCGTGTTCCACCACGAAGGTGGAGGAGCCGGTGAACTCCCCGCCCACGGAACAGCCCTGCAGAATGCGCAGCAAAACCAGGAGCACGGCCGCCAACGGCCCCACCTGGTCATGGGTGGGCAGCAGGCCGATGGAGACGGTGGCCGCGCCCATCAGCCAGACCGAGAGGACCAGCAAGCGTTTGCGGCCGAATTTGTCGCCGATGTGGCCGAAGGCCAGCGCGCCCAAGGGGCGGGCCATGTATCCGGCGGCAAAAGCGCCATAGGTGGCGAGCAGCGAGGCGAAGGGATCGGAGCTGGGGAAAAACACGCTGCTCATGATGGGCGCCATATAGGCGTAGGCGGCGAAGTCGTACCATTCCATCACGTTGCCGATCGCCCCGGCAAAGGCGTTTTTGCGCACCTTGCGCAACATGGCCGGATCGACGGGCCCGTCGGATGCCCCCATCGGCGACGCCTTTGGTTTCGCCATGTCTTCCCCCCATTGCAATGGCCCAGCGCATACAACCGACCGGAACATAACCCAGCCCGATCGTCCGGTAAAACTTAACTTGTCCTGGCCGGTCGGGCCGCCGCCAAGACGTCGCTGGCATTGCGCACCGCTGCGACGGACAGGCCCAGGCCGATCACGGTGCGGAAGGACGACGCCGTGGTCTCGGCGATGACCGCCAGGCGCTCCTGGATCAGGCGGGTCAGAATGGAATCATATTGTAGGCCGACAAAAGCCCCAGGATGCCCAGCACCGTCGCCAAAACCGCCACGAAGGCCAGCCAGTTGCGCCACAGCATTGACATTCTCGGAAACCCACCCTGCCCGTTCTCATTTTTTGCCAGACAGGATAGCCGATGGCGCGGGCGGGGTCGAGGGACCCGGTGTCAGGCACATAGGCGGCGGGGGCCTCGGGATCGTGGCCAAGGCCCCCGCCATCGCGCCTTAGTTACCCCAATCGAAGTCGAGCACCTCGAACTGGGGCTGGTGCTGGATGAAGTCCTGAACCGAAACGGGCAGGCCCTCAAGATTGCGTTTCAGCCGTTCCTCGATGGCCAGGGTTTCCGGCCGGGCGTTTGACAAGCCGGTCAGGGGAATGCCCCTGGCATTGGGCTTATCCGGGAACTTCTCTTTCAAGAGTTCGTGGCGGATCCGCATCAACTTGAATTGCCCCAATGTATGGATGAGCGGCACCAAATGGGGGCTCTCCTCCCGGGGGTCCTGATAGAGGTCATAGAACGAGGCGCCGATGCCCGACTTGGCGCCCGGATCGTTGGAGATCCAGTGCTGCTTGTAGCGGCCCTTGACCGTCGCCGCCAGGGTATGCCCCTGGTAGATGTGCACGTAATCCCGGCGCGAGAAGCCATCCCCGTTGAGCAAAAGGGAAACTTGATCGATCCCGTCAATCACCCGGTCTCGGGGAATGAAGTCCGTGGCCCCGGCGATGCGGGCGAAGGTGGTGAAGAGGTCGGTGACATGGATGATGTCGCCCACCTGCTGCTCCCCTTCGATGATACCGGGCCACACGGCAAAGGCGGGCACCCGCACGCCCCCTTCGGTGAAGTCGCCCTTGCCGCCCCGGAACATGATCTGGGTCATGCCCCAGCCCGGCGGCGGGTTGTGCACCATGGGGCCGTTGTCGGCCATGGCGACAAAGATCGTATTGTCCGCGATGCCCAGGGTCTCCAGCTCCGCCGTCACCTCGCCGACGAAGGCGTCCAGCCTTTGATAGGCCTCGGCGACCTTGCCCCCATTCAGAGTAGTTTTTTTCATGTCGGGCTTCAGGAAGTTCAGCCAGTTGGGCCAGTACTGCACGTAAAACGGCTGGCCCGCTTCGGCATTCCGGCGCATGAAATCCATCATGCGCTTTTGGCTTTCCGGGTCCACCTTGTCGTACCACTCGTTGGTGGGCAGGCCCCATTCCTTGCCCAACTCGCCTTTTTTGCCCTCGATGGTCTGCACCCAGCCGCTGGGCAGCAGGCCCGGGTCGTCCAGCTGATAGGGGTCCTCGGGCTGGATTTCCGGGCTGAAGCCCAGCACCGCGTTGGCCGCCGAGCCCATGACGTCATAGAGGGAGGTGATCTGGTTCATGGGCGTGAACAGGGCCTCGTCGAAGCCCTGGTTGTGCAGATAGCTCTCCTCCACGTCGCCCAGGTGACCCTTGCCGTAGTGGGCCGTGGCGTAGCCGGCCTCCGACAGCACCTCGGCGATGGTCACCTCGTCGCCGCGCATGCCGGCGAATTCATGGGGCATGCCCACCAGGCCCATGCCGTGGCGCACCGGCGTGCGACCGGTCAAAAACGCCGCCCGGGTCGGGGTGCAGGACGGCTCGGTATACATGCGGGTGAAATTGATGCCCTCCCGGGCCATCTGGTTGAGGTTGGGCGTGGTAAAGCCCAGGTTCTTCTGAATGCCGGGGAAGCCGACGATGCCGAAGGGCTGATCGTCCCACAAAATGTAGACGATGTTCGGCGGCCGGCCGTGTTTTTCCCTAAGCTCGGCCAAGCGCGTATCCAGCGCCCCGTCCTCGCTGGCCCATCTTTCCCCGTTCTGGGCCTTCAAAACATAAAACTCCGCATCATGGATGATGGGGTCTTCCTGGGCCGCGGCGGCGCTGGCGATGGCACAGGCCGCCAAGGCAACGAGAGGTCTCATCATGGATTGGTATTCCTTTCGCATTGGCCTCTAAGAGTGGAACGATCGTTTATATCAACGGCGATTAAGCCAAGCCTGGCGGCCAAGAGCGCAGCCGCGGTCTCATCCGCCCGGTCCTAAATCGCCGAAAAAATCCCTTGCTTGTGTTTTTACCCCGGTTAGGGTCTCCTAATGTTTGCCGGTAATGTTCCACGGCTCCAAACGCGGCCGCATCAAAAAATCGTCAAAACCTCACCCGGCGTTTTGGGATATCCATGATCCAACTCGACCTTGAAGACCCCAATCAACTGTCTCAATTGTCCCCCTGGGAGCTGGATTTTCGCCAAATCGAATCGGGTCCCCTGCGCACCCGGGTGCGAGTCAGATCGGGCCGTTTTACGACGGTTCTCCAAATCGCCATGTCAAAGGCCGTCCATCAGATGGGGGCCGCGCCTCCCGATCAGCTTACCTTTGGCGTTCCGGGAAAGTCCAATATCAAAAACTGGCAAGGTGCCGCTGCCTCGGCTTTGCCCCTTGTGGTCTTCGGCAGCGGTGCGGCCTTCGAGGGTCATAGCCGCAGCGACTTCGTGGGCACCACTTTCAGCCTCAACAAGGACGCGCTTTTTGCCTTTGCCGATGGGATTGGAATGGAAATTCCCCAACATGTACTGGCACCCGGCCTTCAGCACGCAGCACGCACCCCCGCGAGCCACGTCCAATTGGGGGCCACCGCCAATGCTCTGTTGTCGCCGCGGGACTCGGCCTTTGGCGAGACGGAGGAAGAGGACTTCGCTTTGTTGCTGGTCAAGACTCTCACCGAGGCGCCGGTCTACGACGACAAGAGCACGCCGAGAAAGCGGGATCGCGCCTTTGCCCGCGCCGTGGACTGCATGCTGGCCCACGCCGATGAAAACCTGCCCATCAGTCAGGTCTGCCGTCACGCCGGCGCCTCCCAGCCGACTCTTGAACGGGCGTTTACCGAACGCCTGGGCATCGGACCCAAAGCCTACTACACCTGTTTGCGCCTGCAACGGGCCCGCGCCGGCCTCTTGAGTAAAAGCCCCGAGACCCCCATCGCCGACATCGCCAACCGCTGGGGCTTTTGGCATATGGGCCAATTTGCCCGGGACTACCGCCGTCTGTTCGGCCACGCGCCCTCAAGCGACTGCCGCCGTTAACCCCGACGGGGTTCAACAAGATAATTGGCTGTTGGAGAGTGTCCAGCCCGGCGATAAATTCGGGTTGAAGAACCATTCCGGATTGTCCACCATGAAGGCGACGTTTCACAAGCTGGGAGGGGTCAAATGAGTGCTCCAACGGAAAACCCGCCCGTCATCACCCTCGCCGCGGCATCCCACTGGCTTCAGACCTACGGCCGGGCGTGGGAAACGGGCGACGCGGACCTCATCCTAACGCTGTTCACCCAAGACGCCAGCTATCGGGAGACGCCCTTCGATGCACCCATGGTGGGCCACGGCGCCATCAAGCAGTATTGGCAGGATCAGCCGGGAAACCACCGCGACGTAAAATTCACTTACGAGATCTGGGCGATTGCGGGCGACCAGTGCTTCAGCAATTGGACGTCCAAGTTCATCAAGGGGGACCGGCGCATTGAGCTCGATGGCGCCTTCCGCCTGATTTTTCGCCAAGACGTCCAAAGGGGACCGCTGTGCCACGTTCTCGAGGAATGGTGGCACGAAAAGTCCGCCCTCGTGTGACGGGGCGGCCGGATCTTCTCGCCCGTCGCAAAGGATGGGTGAGCGGGGCCTCAAATAAACCGGCGCTGCAATATCATCATGATGACGAAGCCCGCCCCCAGGGACGAGGTGACGATGCCGATGGGCAGCTCCTGGGGCGCCAGGAGAACGCGGGCCGCCAGGTCCGAGGCGATGAGCAACAGGGCGCCGAAAAGGCCGGAAAAAATCAGATTTTTCAAATGCAGCGGCCCCACCACGGCCCGGGCCATGTGGGGCACCATGAGCCCCACAAAGCCGATGACCCCGGTCACCGAGACAAAAATCGAGGTGGCGAAGGCGGAAACCAAAAAGACTTCCAGACGGAAGCGGTGCACATTCAGGCCAAGGCTCGCGGCGGTGGCATCGCCGCCCAGCAGTGCATCCAAATCCCGATTTCGGGCGATGGCAAAGGCGGCCAAGGCGACAAAGCCGAACAGCACCAGATAAAGGTTGTCCCAGCGGGCCAGGCCCAGGCCGCCCAGGCTCCAGAACAGCACCGAATGGGCGGCGCGCTGATCCCCGGCAAAAACCATGTAGTTGGTCACGGCGGCGAAAAGGAACGACACCGCCAGTCCGGCCAGCACCAGTTTTTCCGGCCCCTTGAAGCCCAGGCGATAAACCAGCCCCAAAACGATCAAGGCCGCCAGCATGCCGCCGCAAAAGGCGGCCAGGGGCAAGGTCCAAATGCCCAGCCGGTCGCCGGTCACGGTGATGACAAAAACCGCCCCCGTGGCCGCGCCCGATGACAGGCCGAACAAAAAAGGATCGGCCAGGTCATTGCGGGTGACGGTCTGCAGCAAGGCGCCCACCATGCCCAGCCCGGCCCCCACCAAAATGGCCAGGAGGGTGCGGGGCGCGCGCAGGTCGACCACGATACGGTCGATGGGCGAAGCGGCCTCGCCGCCGCCCAGAGCGGTCAGCAAGGCACCCCAGACCTCCGCCAGGGGGATCGGCGCGGCGCCCCAGGCGATGGACAAGAGGGCCAGGGCGACCAAGGCGGCCGCCCCGGCCACGGCCATCAGGGAGTGGCGCATGTCAGGCATCGAGGCATGTCAGCAAGCCCCCCTTCTGAAAGGCCTGCGCCTCAAAAGGCCTCCGGGTTCATGGCCTTGGCGATTTTGTCGATGGCCGTGATGTTGGCCGGCCCGGGAGTCAGCTCCTCATAGCGCAGGGCCACGAAACGCTCGTCCTTGACCGCGGCGGTGTCCTTCATGGCCGGATGGCTCTTCAGCCAGTCCAGCAAACCTTCCGCCCCGGTGCCGTTTTGATAGTCCAGCAGGATGAGGAACTGGGGATCGGCGGCGGCCACCGCCTCCCAGGAGGCCCGGCCCCAGCTGGTGTCCATGTCGGCGGTCACATTGACCCCGCCGGCCGCCTCGATCATGGCGTTGACGATGGCGTACTTGCCGGCGGTGAAGGGATTGTCCTCGCCCGAATCGTAGAGGAACACCCGCGTGCCTTGGCCGTTCCCCACCCGCTCCTTGATCTGGGCCAGTTGATCCTGCCAGTCCGCCACAAGGGCCTGGGCCTCCGCCTCCTTGCCGAACACCTTGCCCAGGCGCAGCATATCGCCGAACAGCAGGTCCATGGAGGCCGCCGGGCGTTCCTTGTCCAGATGGATGCAGCTTTCCGACAGGATCATGGTCTTGATGCCGTGGTCCGCCAGGGTCTCGGGCGTCACGTCGCCGCCGGGCTTCATGCCGTAATACCAGCCGGCGAAAAACACATCCGGCGCCGCGGCGATGAGGTTTTCCATGGTGGGATACTTGGGCGCCAGTTCGGGGATGTCGCCGCGCTGCTCGTCAAAGGACTCGCTGGTCTTGTACCACCCGGTAATCCCCGTCACCCCGACCATCTTGTCCTGCAGGCCCAGGGCAAAAGCCATCTCGGACATGTTGATGTCGTGCACCACCAGGCTCCCGGGTTGCTGTTCGAAGGTCAGTTCCGCGCCGCAGTTGTCCACCGTCACCGGAAAGTCCTGAGCCAGGGCTTGAGCCGGGGCGATCGCAAACAAGGCAACGGCAAGAGGTATCAATCGCTTCATCACTGTGTTCCTTCGATTGGGGCTGAAAGGTCTATTGAAGGGGCGGCCGCGGCGCGGCAACGGGGATATCCAAAACCGGCAGGGAGCGGTCTTCCGTCGGATGGGTCAGGTGCAAAAAGTCCACGCCAAACACCTGATGCACGGACTGGGCGGTGAGCACCTCCTCGGTCCGGCCCGCGCCCACCAGGCGTCCCTCGTTCATCAACAGGGTGTGGCTGGCCAGCTTGGGGATCAGGGCCAGGTCGTGCAGCACGCAGACGCAAGTAATGCCTCGGGCCAGCAAGAGGGACAGCAGCACGCCCTTGGCCTTGGGGTCCAGGTGATTGGTGGGCTCGTCCAGAAACAGGATTTCCGGCTCTTGGCTCAACGCCCGGGCGATGCCGGCGCGCTGCAGTTCGCCGCCGGACAGCTGGCCCAAGCGGGCAGCGGTTTTATCGCCCAGCCCCACCGCGTCCAGGGCTTCCGCCACGATGCGCCGGTCCTGACCCCGGGAAGCGCCGCCGCCGTGGGGGATGCGCCCCAGCGCCACGTACTGCGCCAGGCTCAGGCGGTGGTCCGGCGTGTCCCGCTGGCCCACATAGGCGATCCTCAGCGCCCGCGCCCGGGGCGAATAGTCGGCCAAGGGGCGGCCGAACAGATAGACCTCCCCCTCGCTGGGCGGCAACAACCCGGCCAGCATGCGCAAAAGCGTGGTCTTGCCCGCCCCGTTGGGCCCGGCGATGGCCACCATGGCCCCGCCGGAAAGGGAAAAGCTCACGTCCGCCACCAGGGCCTTACCGTCGGCGACCCGATAGCTCAAGCCCGCTGCCTGCAAGCTGGGCTGCCCTGTGGCACATGGGTCCGCGGCAAGCCCCTGAGAGGATGAAGGTGGAGATAAAGGTGGAGACAAAGCTGTCATGGCAGCCTGTCCGGGCCATGCCGCGCGGTCATGAGCGCGGCGGGGACACGGGCCAACGTCACAGGGGCCAACGTCACAGGGGCCAAGGTCTTGCCGGCCAGGCCCACCCGTCGGCACAAAGTACTTACCACGATGCGATGCTGGTTAGAATGCCGTTCCGGGTCGCCTGCCATGCCGCGTCCTATCCTTGAACGGAGCAAAGGAAGCAACAGATTGGCCCGGCAGATGAAAATCGATCAGCGGTTGCGCCATTGAGCCCCCCGAAACACCCCGTTCGGTCAGAGAATTACGCGATGGCAGGTCTCCTGGCTTGCGGCTCTATCGCCCGCCCCACCTTCCCAACCCGAAAGGGCTAGTGGCTCTTGGGGCATGACTCGCCGCATACAGTTGCGGGGGCAACCACGGCCTTGGTCCCTGATGGGTACGCCGCACCGTGTTCCCTTTTCATCCGCCGTCTCGCTCGGTCAGGCGGAACCATCGCCGCAACTCTGCGGCAAACAAATTTTATTTGCAAATGGTTTCGCCCGCGATCTGCAAATGATCTGTCAGACAAGACTCCAGAATTCAAGGTCAACCCGCCCCGGTCGCGCCGCGGCCTAATAGACCTCGGGCACGAAATGCTGATCCTCGATGGGCGGGCGAACGTAGTCCACGTCCTCCTGCCGGGCCGGCAGGGTGATGGGCTTGGGCGTCAGGTCCTCATAAGCGATCCGGCTCAAGAGGTGATGAATGCAATTCAACCGAGCACGTTTTTTGTTGTCCGCGTCCACCACCCACCAGGGCGCCTCTTGGATATCGGTATAAAAGAACATGTCGTCCTTGGCCTTGGAGTACATGAACCAGCGGCTGCGCGCCTCCAAATCCATGGGGCTCAGCTTCCAGCGCTTGGCCGGGTTGCGCAGGCGTTCTTGGAAGCGCTCCTCCTGCACCTCGTCGCTGACCGAGAACCAGTACTTGATCAGCAGGATGTCAGAGCGCACCAGCATGCGCTCGAACTCCGGCGCCGAGCGCAGGAACTCCCGGTATTCCTCGTCCGAGCAAAAGCCCATGACCCGTTCCACGCCGGCCCGGTTGTACCAGCTGCGGTCTAAGAGCACCATTTCACCGGCCGCCGGCAGCTGGGCCACATAGCGCTGGAAGTACCACTGGCCCCGTTCCCGCTCCGTGGGCGTGCCCAGGGCCACCACCCGGCAGACCCGGGGGTTCAGGCTCTCGGTGATGCGCTTGATCACGCCGCCCTTGCCGGCCGCGTCCCGGCCCTCGAAGATCACCACCACCCGAAGCCGCCGGTCCTTGATCCATTCCTGCAGCTTGACTAATTCGATCTGCAGCCGTTTGAGCTCTTTTTCATAAAAGCCCTTGTCGATGGTCCTCGCCTCTTTGCGCGCCGGTCTGGGCAGAGGCGTCGGGTTAATGGCGCCGTTGCCGATCTTGGGCGCATACTCATAGACCCAGCCGACGCCGGTAGCATCAGGCCCAAGTTCCGGACGCGCTTGCGCGGGCAGCTTGGTAGTAACCTGACTCAGATATT
>JANQKX010000449.1 GCA_028280915.1 Kiloniellaceae bacterium | reverse complement strand
TGCGCTCGGCCAGGACGGTGTCCGACTTGGCCAACTGGTCCAGGATCTTGCCGAAGCCCGCTTGGGTGGAAAGCTCCCGGTCCTCAAGCGGGGACAGGGCCGGCACGGGGATTTTTCCGGCGCCATGGCGCCTTGGGCCTCGGGCGAAAAAGGGGACATCCCTTAAAAAGGCCTGGAGCGCCGCCGGCTCGTCAAGGCCCACGAAGCGGTCCCATTCCCGGCCTTCCGGCACCCCCATCTGGCGGCGGAAGTCCGCCATCTGCGCCGCGTTCATGATGCCGGCGTGGTTGTCCTTGTGGCCGGCCAAAGGCGTGCCCCAGCCCTTGATGGTATAGGCGAGGAAGGCGGTGGGCCGGTCATGGTCGACGGCCGCGAAGGCGGCGCTCAGGGTATCGATGCAGTGGCCGCCCAGGTTCGCCATCAAGCTGGCCAGCTCGTCATCGCTGCGCCGCTCCAGCAAGGCGGTCACCGGCCCTTGATCGCCGATCTCGTCCAGCAGGCGCTGGCGCCAGGCGGCCCCGCCTTGGAAGGTGAGGGCGGAATAAAGCTGGTTGGGGCAGGCATCGATCCAATCCCGCAGACGCTCCCCGCCGGGCTCCTCGAAGGCAGCCCGTTGCAGGGCGCCGTACTTCAGGCGCACCACCTCCCAGCCGAAGGTGCCGAAAATGCCTTCGATGCGCTGCCACAGACCTTCGCGCACCACCCCGTCCAGGCTTTGCCGGTTGTAGTCGATGATCCACCAGGTGTTGCGCAGATCGTGCTTCCAGCCTTCCTGCAGGCACTCATAGATATTGCCCTCATCCAGTTCCGCATCGCCGATCAGGGCGATCATGCGCCCCAGGGGCGTGCCTTTCGCCGAGACGGTCGGGGCCCAGGGTTTGGCCGCCAGATAGTCCTGCACCAGGGAGGCAAAGGCGGTGATGGCCACGCCCAGGCCCACCGAGCCGGTGGAAAAGTCCACGTCGTCGATATCCTTGGTGCGGCTGGGATAGGATTGGGCGCCGCCGTAGCCGCGGAAGTTCTCCAGCTTTTCCCGGGTCTGCTGGCCCATGAGGTACTGCATGGCGTGAAACACCGGGGAAGCGTGGGGCTTGACCGCCACCCGGTCCTCGGGGCGCAGGCTGGTGAAATAAAGCGCGGTCATGATGGAGACCATGGAGGCGCAGGAAGCCTGATGCCCGCCCACCTTCAAGCCGTCCGCCTTGTCGCGCAGGTGGTTGGCGTTATGGATCATCCAGCACGACAGCCACAGCAAACGCTGTTCGATATCTTTGAGGAACCTGGAGTTGTCCTGGGTCATGGATCGCCTTTCCAATTCACTCGGAGCCCGAAGCCCGCCTTAAATGCGGCCGTCTCTCTTGTCTGATGACTTATTTGATGGGCAGGCCATGCTGCCGCAAGAAGGAAAGTTTGTCCCAATAGCCGCGCTGGAACACGATCTTTCCGTCCTTGAGCTGAAAAAAGCCGCAGCCGCGCAGGCCGAGGGGATCTTTCCATTCCAGCATGGCCCAGTCGCCGTCTTGGAAGATGTTCTCCACCAGGCAGACCATGTCCGCCGCGGCGAACTCCTCGGCGAACATCCGACGAATGGCGGCGCGGCCTTTCACCGGATCTTGGGCCACCTGGTGATTCACCGCGTCCTCGGCGTAAAAGCCCGCCATCTCGTCCGCATCGCGGCGATTGAAGGCGGCAACCCAGGCCGCGATGATTTTTTTGTTGTCCGCTTTTGCCATTTGCAGCGTCATCTTTCCTGGCATCGTTTCTGGCATCTTTCATTGACCGGTCTTCCCCTGAACTAGAAAGCGAAACCCCGTCGCAAGGCAAGGGCCAATGAAGGGCCGATATGCCGATTGAGAATGAGAATAATTATTAATTGCGATCCGGGGGAATTTTTTTTAAGATAATGAGAATGGTTCTTAATTGCAGGTAGGTGATACCGGCTTTTTGGGCTGAGCGGGGCAGGGCTGAAGGACTGCGATGGGGGGCCGGACGTTGTTAGGAAGTCAAATGGAAGCCAAACAGAAGTTAGACAAAAGGGATCTATCGGACGTGTGTGAAGCTTGCGAATCCACCAAGACCCGGACGGGAAGCCCATCTCGGCGAGACAAGATTTGGGAACTGGACCCCATTTGGCACTGCATGATCGTGGGGACCTGTTTGACCTTGTCGGATTTGCGCAGCCTGTGCCGCAAACTGGACTATCAGTTCGATCCGGCAAAGGTCACCGACTACCAGATCCATGGCCATTTTGTCAGCGAGGCGGAAAACAGCAATCGGGCCGGCAAGCTGATCAACAAGCTCTTGGACCGCAAGCACGCCGGGGCCCTGCGGCGTTTCGCCAAGGCCAAGACCAGTGAGGAGGTGAAAGCCCTGTGGGAGGCGGCCTTCGACGCCGGGGAGATCCCCGGGCCCCTGTGGGCCGCGGCGACCCACCCGGCCTTGGACAAGGACTTGGGCTCCCGGATCTACGGCGACGTGCATATGCTGTCCCACTTGGTGGGGGCGGCCAACCGGGCGGATGTGCGCAACCAAAAGCAGCTGGAGCAGGCGAACGCCACCTTGAGTGATAAGTTAGAACGGGAAATCCGCCGCCGCCAGGCCCATGCGGAAAAGAACCAGGAGCTGAGCGCCAAGCTGGCGGAGGAACAAGCCGCCGGCGAACGGACCAGACAACGGGTGCGGCGCCTGGAAGAGCAGCTGCTGGTGCTGTCCAAGGCAGATGAAAGAGACG
This sequence comes from Kiloniellaceae bacterium, assembly GCA_028280915.1. GTDB lineage: Bacteria > Pseudomonadota > Alphaproteobacteria > Kiloniellales > Kiloniellaceae > JANQKX01. The sequence continues at coordinate 2,460 of JANQKX010000449.1, read as the reverse complement.
GCGGTGCGGCTTTCAATGGAACCGGCGAGCGTTCCCTCCACACCCTACAGGCCCAGGTGGATCAGCAGGAAGACCTCATTGAGCGCTTGAGCGAGGATTTGCGCCAGGCTCAGCAACGGGCAGAGTCCATGGCGGCCGAATGTGCCGCCTTGGAGCAGGTGGTGCACCGGGATTGGGGAGATGATCTGGCGGCCGATGGGGCCCAGGGCGGACGCTGCCCCTTCAATTTTGATGGCCGCTGTATCCTTTACGTGGGCGGCATCACCAATGTGGTCTGCAAGGCCCGGGAGTTTGTGCAGCAGTGCAACGGCATCTTTATCCACCACGACGGCGGCATGGAAAAATCCATCGACGAGCTGGCCAGCGCCGTGGCCCGGGCCGACACGGTGGTTTTTCCCACCGATTGCGTCAGCCACAGCGCGGTTAAAAAGCTGAAGATTCTGTGCCAGCGCAATATGAAGCCCTATGTGCCCCTGCGCACCGCCGGTCTTTCGTCTTTCGTCAGCGGTTTAACAAGCGACGATAGTCCTTTGATTCAATGATAGGAATCGCAGCGGATCGGTCGATCTAGCGGCGGATTGCGAACGCCGCCGCTCCCTGGCGAAGGCCGTCCCATAGAGCCGCTGTCCCATAGATCCTAGGGCTTGCTCTGGCCGGCGAGATTTTCAGCTTTTAAAGGAGCGGGCGGCGTGGCCGGCGACTGCGGTCCGGCGGCACCACGAATATTTCTCACGGATTGCCGATCCGGCTGCCAGTTTTTCATGAAAGATGTCAGGACGTTGGCGGCAATGACAATTTGCTTGGGCTGCAAGCTCCGCCATAACATCATTGTAATGTAGCCTTATTCCGCTGCCACGGAGAGCGCGGCTCGGGCTTCGCTCATGATGTCGCGGGCGCAATCCAGGCAGGTGCCGCAGCAGGGGCCGTTGCCCAAGGCCTCATAAGCCTCGTACACGCAGGAAACGCCTTGCTGCGCCAATTCCCGCAGCTCGGAGTCCCGGTATCCATTGCAAAGGCAAACGTACATAAAATCCCACCTCCAAGTAACGGGATAATATTGAGAGTGATAATGATTGTCAATTTCATAGATTGATATTTCGTTAGTTTTTTGCTTTCGGGCTCGATTCCGGGACCATTCTGCGCTAGATAAATATTTAAGAATTGAATTTCCGGTTGCGACTGAATATCAATTGCCTGCAGCCGGCGCGCAGCACCTTAGGAAAGGCCAAGAATAAAATGAAAGGCGATAAAAAGGTTATTCAGACCATGAACGCGGTGCTCAAGAACGAGCTGACCGCCATCAACCAGTATTTCTTGCACGCCCGCATGCTGAAAAACTGGGGCGTCGACTGTCTCGGGCACAAGGAATACAAGGAATCCATCAAGGCCATGAAGCAGGCCGACAAGGTGATCGAGCGGATCTTGTTCCTGGAAGGCCTGCCCAACCTGCAGGATCTGGGCAAGCTGCATATCGGCGAAGACGTGGCGGAAATCCTCAAGTGTGAGTACGATATGGAGATGGCGATCCTGGTTCCCCTGCGTGACGGCATCGCGCTCTGTGAAAAGACCCCGGATTTCCTGACCCGCGAACTTTTCGAGGACCTCTTGGAGCATCACGAGGAACAGGTGGACTATCTGGAAACCCAATTCGACCTGCTCGATAAAATGGGCCAGAAAAATTACATCCAGTTTCAAAGTGAAGCAGACGACGACTAGTGTGGCGGACTTGAAGTTCCTTTTATTTCCGGGGCCGGTTATTCTCAGGGCCGGCACCGTGAGGAACTTCAATTCCAAAAACCATCCGAGCATCCACGCTCCTTGGTATTAGAGCAAACACAGATCAGACGCATACGCACCTGGCCTGAGATCCGATCTCGGGCGGGCTTTCTTTTTGAAACGGGGATAGGCGCGCCCTTGGCGTGTCTCCTCCGCCATGGCGGCCCATCGGCGGCGGGTTGCGCGCCCGCCGTACGGCAAGTCTTGGCAAACAAGTCTTGGCAAAAAGGGGGCAACCATCGAGCCAGGGAGACAGAGCTTGAGCCCGGCGCTGGAAAAATGATAGCTAGGATTCTCAGGAAGCGCAGCTTCGCTTCTTGTCCTAGTCAGAAATAAGAGCTCACCTCAAAGGAGCCCGGTCTTGCCCAAAATCCCCTCGCCCTGTGTTGATGTCTGCAAATTCAAACTCAAGGACAGGTGCATCGGATGCACTATGACAAAGGATCAGAAAAAAAAGTTCAAAAAGCTGAAGTCCGAAAAAAAGAAGTTGGCGTTCATTGCCAAGCTCATAGATCAGCAGCAGGCCTTGGGGCGCCACGAATATTGGCGTAAGGTTTATTTGCGGAAATGTGCGAAGAAGGGTGTTCGGCCGCCCTTGGCGGCCTAGCTGTTCAGTCCCACGAAGTGATGGAATCAGTTTAAGAAAGATTTCATCACTGCGGGAGGTATTATGGGACAGATATT
>JANQKX010000404.1 GCA_028280915.1 Kiloniellaceae bacterium | reverse complement strand
ATGTCGCCGTAGTCCTTGGAGCGCTGGTCCTGGTTTTCGATCATCAAGGCCAGGGGTGTACCGGTGGTTTGCCCCTCGAAAGTACCCGAAAGGATACGGACCGTATCCGGTTCCCGGCGCTGGGTGGTGTATTTGCTTTGACCCGGCTTGCGGGCGTCCAGCCAGGGCTGAAGGTGGCCTTCGTTCAGGGGAATCCGCGCCGGCAGGCCGTCGATCACGCAGCCGATGGCGGGACCGTGGCTTTCCCCCCAGGTGGTGAAGCAAAAGCGCTGTCCAAATGAATTGCCGGCCATCAAAGCATCCTATTGAGAACGGGCCGCGCGGCCTGGCGCGTGCCCCTATACACCCATTATTCTTAGGTGGGGTCTAGGATTGGGGATTAAAATCCCGCAAGAGATCCGCCAGTTGGGGTGCTGCTTCGGTTTGCATCATGCCGACCACGTGATAGCCCGAATCCACGTGGTGAACCTCGCCGGTCACCCCGGCGGAGAGGTCCGACAGCAAATAAAGGGCCGCGCCGCCCACCTGCTTGGTGTCCACGTTGCGCCGAAGCGGTGAGTTCAGCTCGTTCCATTTCAGGATATGGCGGAAATCGCCGATCCCCGAGGCGGCCAGGGTCTTGATGGGGCCGGCCGAAATGGCGTTGACGCGGATCTTGCGGTCGCCCAGGTCGGCGGCCAGATACCGCACGCTGGCCTCCAAGGCCGCCTTGGCGACGCCCATGACGTTGTAGTGGGGCATGACCCGCTCGGCGCCATAATAGGTCAAGGTCACCAGGCTGCCGCCGTCGCTCATCAGGGGCACGGCCCGTTGGGCCACGGCGGTGAAGGAATAGCAGGAGATGTCCAGACTGCGCACGAAGTTCTCGCGGCTGGTATTGACGTATTTGCCCTTGAGTTCTTCTTTGTCCGCGTAGGCGATGGCATGCACCAGGAAGTCGATTTGGCCCCACTGTTCCCCGACCGCCCGGAACACCGCGTCAATGCTGTCGTCGTCGGTCACGTCGCAGGGCAGGACCAGGCTGGAGCCAACCGATTCAGCCAGGGGAGCGACCCGCTTTTTCAAGGCATCGCCCTGGTAGGTGAAGGCAAGCTCCGCCCCGTGGGCGTGGGCGGTGGACGCGATGCCCCAGGCGATGGAGCGATCGTTCGCCACGCCCATGATGAGCCCCCGCTTGCCGGCCATGATCTGTGACGCCTCAGTCATCTTCCCCCTACGGATTTATCAATTCTTAACCAAATTTCGTCGAAGTGAGCGGCATCCTACACGAAACCCTACGGGGATCAAAGGAACAAGCGTGACAGGTCGGTCGAATGCCATCGCACGTGTCAGGTGCAGCAAAAGAAGGGTCCTGTCGCCCGTAAAGCCATGGCTGTGCTATAGTCTTAGAGGACGAACACCCATTGAGTTGGAACGCTGTTTTTCTTCAACAATAATATCAGATGACTAGGAAAATTGTCTAACGTAGAAATTAAAAAAAATGTCGTAACCTTCTATCGTTTCGTGCGTTATAGCCTTTTGCGCTACCACGACGACGGCTGTTTGCGCGTGGCGGCATCGCTCAGCTATTCCTGTTTGCTGGCCTTGGTGCCCCTGATGGCCATCGGCTTGGGGCTGTTGTCCTTGTTTCCCACTTTCGAGACCCTGCGCAACGATATCCAGGACTATATCACCCAGTATTTCTTGCCCGACGCGGGGCTGCAAATTCAGGACCAATTGGTCAATTTCATCGACAACGCGCGCCAGACCACGGGGCTGGGCCTGGTGGCCCTGGGCGTGACCGCCCTGTTGCTTTTGTCCACCATCTCCGGCGCCTTCAACGATATCTGGCGGGTGACCCGGCCCCGGCCCTTGTTCATCCGCATGGTGATCTATTGGGCGGTGCTGACCCTGGGGCCGCTGCTGGTCGGCGCCTCCCTGTCCATCTCATCCTATGGCTTTGCCAAGGTGCAGTGGACCGACGTGGATGACTACGCCGGGTCCTATCTGATCAGCCTTCTGCCCATCGTGCTGTCCGCCTTGGGCTTTGCCACGCTTTACATCGTGGTGCCGGCCCAGCGGGTGCGCTGGTCCCATGCGTTGATCGGGGCCTTGGTGGCGGCGGTCTTGTTCGACTTGCTGAAGCAGGGTTTCGGCTTTTACCTGCGCCAGTCCACCTCCTATGAAGCCATTTACGGCGCCATTTCGGCCATTCCCATATTTTTGGTGTGGATGTATTTGTCCTGGTCCGTGGTGCTCTATGGCGCGGTGGTTACCGCCTCCTTGCCGGAATGGCGGGCGGCCGAGCGCTTTGGCGGCGCCATCCGCAGCCCCGGGACCAACCTCTCCTTGGCGCTGGCCATCCTGTTGCACCTGCGCACCGCGGCGCGGGATGGGGAGATCCTCAAGGAGGCGAAACTGGGCCAGGAATTGCCGGCCGGCCCCAGCCATTTGAGCGATGCCATCGATCTTTTGCAGGACGCGGGCTACGTGGCGCGCACCGGGCCGCATCTGGTGCTGGCGCGGGATTTGGAAGCGGTCACGCTCAACGACCTGACCGGGGCGCTTCATTTGGATTTGGGCCACATCGAGGAGTGGCCCGAAGCGGTGAAAAAAATCGTTCAGCGCCTGGCGGCGGAGGGGACGCCGGCCGGTGAAAGCACCCTGGGACAGCTGCTGGACGAGGCGAGCGCGGCCACGCCCTTATTCATCGGCGGCCGCGCGTAACTCCTCCTCGAGCCGTTGCCGGCAGGCATCGGGCAGTTTTTTGATGCCCTCGTTCAGGTCGCTGAGGGCCTTTCGCAGGCCATAAATCTGATCCAAAAGGCGCAAAACGACGGGGACCGCTTCTTCGTTGACCCCCAGGTCCTGGCGCAATTCGGCGATCAGATGAACCCGGGCCACGTCGCTTTGATCGAACAGGAATTCACCTTCCTGCTCGACCGGCAGGACCCAGTTCTGCTCGATCCAATAGTGCAGTTCGCAGGCGCCCACATCAACCTCGGCAATGACCGCCTCGAAGGTCATAATCATCGCTCGTCTCCTTCGGTCAGCCCGGCGGCGCGGCGCGGGTCGTAGCCATGGGTTTGACCCCAGTTTTTCACAAAATCGCTGAGTTCCTGGTCGGGCTTGTCGGGCAGGACCACGTTCAGTTTGATGTACTGGTCGCCGGCTTTTTCCGACCCCCGCCCGGCGATGCCTTTTTCCTTGAGCCGGAGCGTAGTGCCCGTGTTCGAGCCCGGCGGAATTTTCATGGAAACCTTGCCGTAGAGGGTCGGCACGGTGATCACCGCGCCCAGGAGGGCCTCCTGCAGGGTCACGGGCACCTCCAGATAGATGTTGCGGTCCTTGCGGGTGAAGTGGGGGTGGGACTGCACGTTGACCTCTACCAGCACGTCCCCGCTGGCCCCGCCGCCCGCGCCGGGGCGGCCTTGGCCCTTCAGCCGCAGTTGCTGGCCGTCTTCCGTGCCGGCGGGAATGCGCACGTCCAGGGTTTTGCCGTCGGCCAGGCGGACCCGTTTGGTCGCCCCCTTGGCGGCGTCCAGGAAACTGACGGAAATGGAATAGGACACATCCTCGCCCTTGTGCGGCCCCGAACGGGCCCAACCCCGGCCGCCGAAAAGATCGGAGAAGATGTTGTCGGCGCTAAAGGAATCGCCGGTGGAGGAGCGGGCGTACTTGGCCCGGAAACCGGGGCCGGCCTGCTGCTGATAAAAACCGCCTTTCCACGGGGTTTCCTGACCACTGGCGTCGATTTCACCCCGGTCGAAGCGCTTGCGTTTTTCCGGATCGCCAAGGATTTGATAGGCTTGGGAGATTTCCTTAAAGCGGCGTTCCACCTCTTCATTGCCGGGATTCAGATCGGGATGGTACTCCTTGGCCAGCTTGCGGTAGGCGCTTTTGATCTCCTCGGTCGAGGCGGTCTTGCTGATTTTGAGGGTTTGATAGGGATCCTGCATACTGTGTCTCGCTCGGGTACGGCTGCTGATCGTTGTGCTCTTTTGGTAAAATTCGCCGAAGCGGGCGGGGCCGCCTAACGAATTGGCGGAACGCGCCGGGTGCTCCGGCCCTCGCGCCAGAACCGGCCTTGCTTATGAGTCATGATGCGCGCTCCTTGGTGTGAACTCACAATTCGTTATATGACGTGGGAATTCAAGAGGTGGTTTCACCCCTTGGGTAAACTGCTAGAATGCATTCTGGATTTTGTACTCGGGGAACAGGAAGCAAACGACCATGGCATTTGAATCTGCGCCTGCCGAACCCTTTCGCCTGTTTGGCGATTGGTTCGCGGAGGCCAAGGAAAAGGAAGTCAACGATCCCAATGGCATGGCCGTCTCGACCGTGGGCGCGGACGGCATGCCGTCTTGCCGCATGGTGCTCTTGAAGGACTATGACGATCGGGGTTTTGTGTTTTACACCAACTATGAAAGCCGCAAGGGTACCCAGTTGCTGGCCCATCCCATGGCGGCGATCCTGTTTCACTGGAAATCCCTGCGCCGGCAGGTGCGAATCGAAGGGGAGGTGGCACAGGTGTCCCCGGAGGAAGCGGATGCTTACTTCGCCAGCCGTCCCCGGCAAAGCCAGATCGGCGCCTGGGCGAGCGACCAGTCCCGGCCCCTGACGGGCCGCTTTGAGCTGGAAAAGCGGGTGGCCGTCATGGCCGCGAAGTATGCCATCGGCACGGTACCGCGGCCGCCCCATTGGTCGGGTTTTCGGGTCGCGCCCCGCTTGATGGAATTCTGGCAGGACGGTCCCTTCCGCCTGCATGACCGTCTGGTTTATGAACGCACCGGCTCAGCGTGGTCCACAACCCGGCTTTATCCGTAATCGGACCGGAAAAATCGGACAGGGAATTGAGGCGGGCTTGAAAAAAGGGCGAGGGCCATTTCTTGAGTGACCACGTCAAAGATATCGCCATGCCGCCGACGCAGAACGCCCGGCTCATGCGCTCGGCGACCTATGCCGCCGTGGGCGTGGCCTTTGTCCTGATCGCCGTGAAATTTTTTGCCTGGCAATTGACCGGCTCACTGAGCCTCTTCGCCACCCTGATCGATTCTCTTTTGGACGCGGCGGCGTCCCTCATCAACCTGTTGGCTGTGCGTCACGCCCTGTCGCCAGCGGACCGGGAACACCGTTTTGGCCACGGCAAGGCCGAACCCTTGGCGGCTCTGGGCCAATCGGCCTTCATCGCCGGTTCGGCGGCCTTTCTGGTGATCGAGGCGATCCCGCGTTTTATCACGCCGCAAGCGGTCACCCACAGCGGTGTGGGCATCGGGGTCATGGTCTTCGCCATCGCAGCGACCTTGGGGCTGGCAGCCTTCCAGACCTATGTCATCAAACGGACTTCGTCGGTGGCCATTACCGCCGATGCCCTGCATTACAAGGGGGATATCCTGGTCAACGCGGCGGTGATCGTCTCCCTGCTGCTGAGCGCCCAATTGGGATGGCATTGGGCCGACCCCCTGTTCGGCGTGGGAATCGCCGCCTATATTGTTTACAATGCCTGGCTGATCGCTAAATCGGCGCTCAATATGCTGATGGACCGGGAATTGCCCGATGAGCTTCGCGAGCAGATCCAAGAAATGGTGCTGAACCACGATCAAGTGCTGGGTATCCACGATCTGAGGACCCGGGCCTCGGGTCCGCAAAAGTTCATTCAGTGCCATATCGAAATGGACGGCTCGATTTCCCTGCACGACGCCCACGAGGTGGCCGATCAAGTGGAGCGCCAGTTGGGCGATGCTTTTCCCGGCGCGGAGGTGATCATCCACCAAGACCCCTATCTGGGGGATGCCAGTGGGTCGCCGGATAAAAGTGCCACGTAGTCCGATTTTCCTTTTTCGAAAGACGTGACGTTCGTTTGAAAAGGCGATTGGCGCCAAGGATGCCGGCCGCCCCAAAGGGACGGTGACTTCCCGTCAGCGTTGACATCCATGGTTTAGGAATGGTATCCGCCCCGGTGGGGGATATGAAAAAGATGCCTAAATCATTGGCCAAATTCGCCAAGTGGCAAAAGGGTGCCGTCCGTCGGCGCCTGACCGTTTTTCTGGCCCTTCTGGCAATATTGCAACCTATGTTTGGCGGTTTGGCCCAAAGCCTTGCCAAGGCCGAACCCAGTGCGGACGGCATATTTTCATTTATCCAGATTTGCACCCCGAGCGGGGTGCGGCTTGTCTCCTTTGACAAGCTCAACGATGGTGAATTCTCCCAAGAGCAGAACGAGGAACAAGGCCAAGGCGAGGCTGCATCGGCCTTTTGCCCTTTCTGTTTCACCGTTTGCGCCTTTGCAATACTTGACGGGCGTACAGCCGAGCCGGTTTCCTATGGCCCGATCACCTTAGCTCGTTTTTCGGTTCTGACGGCGCTGTCGCCGTCACAGATCTCCTTTGCCAGGGCGTACGCCAGGGCACCCCCGTTTCCAGCTTAAACCCTCCAAAATCTAAATCGGCCCTGCACCCGCGCGAGAAATCTGGCGGCTGCGAGGTGTTCGATTTTCTGGCAATTTAAGATGGAATCGCAAGGAGTGACGCATGCGAATTCAAAAATCAATGGTGGCGGCTGCGGCTGTCGCCTGGTCCGCCATGACCGGGCATGTGGCCTTGGCCCACGAAGATGAACCTCTGGATCCGGGCCTTACCATTAGCGGTGACAAGGCCGGCATCCGCGCCGACGGGCATGCCCCTATCGGCGTGATGGGCGACCACATGCACAAGGCGGGGGAATGGATGGTTTCCTACCGCTACATGCGGATGAAAATGGACGGCAACCGGGACGGTACCGACAACCTGAGCCCAGAGCAAATCGTGACGGAGTTTGAAAACCCCAACGCGCCCCCGCCCACGTTTCGCGTGGTTCCCACCGAGATGACGACCCAGATGCACATGTTCGGCCTGATGTATGCGCCGACGGATTGGGTGACGCTCATGCTCATGGGAAACTACACGGACAAGAGCATGGACCACATCACCTTCGCCGGTCCCGTGGGAACCACGCGCCTCGGCACCTTCACGACCGACTCGAGCGGCTTCGGCGACACCAAGGCGTCGGCTTTGTTCCGGCTCTATGAGGATCCGGTGCATCACGTTCATGCTAATCTCGGCCTCAGTTTCCCGACCGGCGATATCGACAACGAGGACCAGGTGTTGGCGCCAACCGGCGCCACGCCCACACTGCGTTTGCCCTATGGCATGCAAATGGGATCGGGTACCTACGACCTCATGCCGGGGCTAAGC
>JANQKX010000394.1 GCA_028280915.1 Kiloniellaceae bacterium | reverse complement strand
CCTGGGCGGCCGCCACCCATTCCGGGGCCATCGCCGGCAATGACGCGGCTTATGAAGCCCTCTTCGATCGATATGGGGTGCTGCGGGCGCGTAGCCTGGACGACCTCATGGCCACCGCGCAGCTCTTGGCCAGCACGCCCCGAGCACAGGCGGGCGGCCTGGCGGCATTGACGGATTCCGGGGGCTTGCGCAGCCTTTTGATGGATACAGCCCATGATCTGAACGTTCCTTTCGCCGCTATCAGCGATAGCACGAAAGCCAAGCTGGCAGACTGTCTGCCCCACGGCCTGGCGGCGGAAAACCCCTTGGACGCGGCCGGGCCCATCAACGCGACCTTCGCTGAGGCCTTCGAGGCCTCCTTGGGCCTGCTATTGGACGATCCCGATACGGGCATCGGCCTTTTCGAGTTCGAGGCACGGGATGACTTTTTGTACGCGCCGGCTTTTTTGGATCTGGTGGAAAAAGTAGCAACAAGTCACGAAAAGCCCCTTTTGGTTCTGAACTCCTTTTCCGGCGCCAACAACCGGCAACTGGCGACGCGCCTGGCCGATTTGGGCATCCCCCTGATCAACGGCGCGGAAAACGCTCTGCGGGCGGTGCGCCATGCCCTGGCTTATCGTGATTTCTTGCGGCGGCCCATCCCGTCGGCGCAGACACCCCGGGTCGACGTTGATCTAGGAGCCTGGACACCATTGCTTGAGGGGTCCGGTGGGCTGGACGAAAGCCAGGCCCTTGACCTCCTGCGTCAAGGCGGACTGCCGGTGGTCGACACCGAGGTCGCTATGGATTTGCAGGGGGTGCGGGCCGCCGCGCGCCGTCTGGGTTATCCCCTGGTCTTGAAGACCGCCCAGCCCGGGGTTCAGCACAAGAGCGACTTGGGCGGCGTGCATCTGAACCTGCGCGACGACGCGGCCTTGGCCGCGGCTTACGCGGAGATGAGTGCCCGGCTGGGCCCGCGGGTGATCCTGGCGCCCCAGGTATCTGGCGAGATGGAATTTGCCTTCGGCCAGGTTCTGGATCCCCAGTTCGGCCCCCTGGTGATGATCGCCGCCGGCGGCGTGTTGATCGAGCACGTCCCGGACCGGGTTTTTGCCCTGCCTCCCTTTGATGCTGGGGAGGCCCGGCGTTTGATCGACCGCTTGCGCTGCCGACCGCTCTTGGATGGGGTGCGGGGCGGGCAAGCCTTGGATGTGGCGGCCTTGGCTGAGGCTTTTGCTTCTTTCTCCCAAACTGCCGTGGCCTTGGCACCGCTGGAGGTGGAAATGGACGTCAATCCAGTGCTTCTATCCGCCACGGGCTGCTTGGCGGTGGACGCCTTGATCGTCAAAAGCCGCTAATTTTACGCCGCAACACAACAGCAGGCTTGCCGTAGCCGGCGTTCGGACGCAATATCCCCTCACTTTGGGGCACACCGGGATTGCCCGGCATCAGTTTGAGGAGTTGAACATGTCTGCATCCACCATCGCGTTTCCCACCTTGGCGGAAGTTCTCTGGCGCGGCGACAACAAGCTGGTCCGCAACGTCTTCCTGGCGGTCGTCGGCTCGGCCTTGCTGTGGATTTCGGCGAAGATCCAGGTGCCGTTTTATCCGGTCCCCATGACCATGCAGACCTTCATGATCATGTTGATCGGCGTTGCCTACGGCTGGCGTTTGGGCGCCGCGACGGTGATCCTCTATCTGGCCGAGGGGGCCGTGGGCCTGCCGGTTTTCGCGGGCACGCCGGAAAAAGGCATTGGCCTCGCCTATATGGCCGGTCCCACGGGCGGGTACCTCTTGGGCTTCGTATTCTCCGCCTTGGTGATGGGCTGGCTCGCCCAGCGGGGCTGGGACCGCAAGGTGATCACCACCGCCATCGCCGCCTTCGCGGCCACCGTGGTGATCTACATCCCCGGCCTGTTGTGGCTGGGCACCTTGATCGGTTGGGACAAGCCGGTGCTCCAGTTCGGCCTTGTCCCCTTCTTGCTCGCGGCCGTTTTCAAGCTGGCCCTGATCGCGGTGCTGGTGCCCCTGTCCTGGCAGGTGCTGAAAAAGGTCCGGCGCTCATAGACAGCTATTGCGCAGGGCGGCGGTTTTGCGTGTGCCCGCTGGGGTATCATAAACCGCTGCCTGCGGGGCCGAGGCCATGAACGGAGCGCTGTGGGGCTGTTTCGCGGCCTTGGGTTGGGGCGCGGCCGATTTTATGGCCCGCTTCAGCACCCGGGCGCTGGATGCCCGCAGCGTCTATGCCATGGTGGTGCTGGTGGGCAGCGTGGTGCTCACCGTCTGGGTCTTCGCCGCCGATCTGCCCTTGAAGGCTTCTTTGCCCGGGCTGGCCCTGGCGGCATTGCATGGCTTCGCCGTGGTGGTGATGTCGGTGCTGCTTTA
>JANQKX010000328.1 GCA_028280915.1 Kiloniellaceae bacterium | reverse complement strand
GCCCCCGCCAAAAGCGTCGGCGCCCCAAGGAGCCCTTTCCCGGTCATGGTCATGAAACGGCGGCGGTGATGACAAAATCTATCGGACATGGGGCCTCCTCGCATTTTTGATTTATCGCTGCTTTCGATTTTTCGCTGTTTTCGAATAAGCCTTGGCGAGACGACGCCATTCCCGCGCGCGGCCAGTGTGGCCGAGCCCTCGCGGCCGCACAAGGCAGGCTGAAAAAATAAACGACTTGGCTCGCAAGCTTTTGATGGGGGAAGACAGGAAAGCCGAGCAAGGCGATCCGACGATCAAGCTGTCAGATCCGGCTTAACTCGGCCCGGTCGGGCAGATCCTCGGGCGTGCGAAAGTCGGTTGCCAGGCCCAGAAACCCCAGCAACTGCAGGACATGCCACCCCGGATCGCACTGGCCGGGATAAAGACCCAGTTTGGCGGAACCGGGAAAGGCATGGTGGTTGTTGTGCCAGCATTCGCCGAAGGTGATCAGGCCGCAGAACCTAACGTTATGGCCTTGGACCGCGGCGCCCTGAACGTGCCAATCCCGGTGGCCGCGATTGTGCGCAAAGTACCCGATCAGCCAGTGACCGAAAATGGAAACGGTGACCCTGCCACAGACGGCCCAGGCCACCCAGCCAATGCCGCCGATCTGATAGAGCACGAGGGCCAGGGGCAGCTGCTGCCACATGAAGGTCTTTTCGATGAATTGATAAAAGCGGTTGCGGGCCACCCGGTCGGGATGGCGATAGTCGGGGGGATGGCGCAGGATCAGATCGCAATGAAGCTGCCACCACCAATCGGTCAAAATGCCGCGGCCGTGGGAGAAGAAGTCGTGGCACTTGGGCTGGCGCTGGGCCCAATCCCGCAGGTCATGGGTGCGCATCATGGTAAAGGGGCCGCCCAAGCCAACCAGAGTGCCCAGATAGACCAGGATCATCTCCAGCCAAAGGGGACAGGCGAAGCCTTGATGAATCAGCTTGCGGTGCATGCCCAGGGAATGCCCCAGACAGAGCGTGGCACCGGCGGTCGCCAAGAAAGCCAAAACCGCCCCCCAGGAAAAATAAAGGCTGCCCAGAACGGCCCAGCCCAAGAGCATTCCAAACCACCAAAGGGACTTGCCCGGCGCCCAGCGCACACGGCCCGAATGGGCGTTGGCCGCCGTTGACGCGATGACCCTTCGGTACAGCTCGTCGTCGCCATGGTTCATCGGAAGCCTCCGTGCTGGTCCGTGCCTCTGTGTCGGGAGATGGCTACCTGGAACAACGGCGCCACGCGGGGACCGGCCGCCTAAGCGTCCCCGTCCCCGCCCTCGTCCCCGCCCTCGTCCCCGGCCTCGTCCCCGCCCCGTTTGACCTTGCGCTGCCGGGCGATGCGGCGCGCATCGGGACAAAACGGGCTCAAAAAGCCATAGAGGGCATTCGCCGCGCTGTCCGGCACCAAAAAGTAAAGCACGTGCTGACCGCGCTTTTGCTGGTCCACCAAACCCGCTTCGCGCAAGACCGACAGGTGCTTTGATATGGACGGCAGCTCCATGTCGAACTGCGCGGCGATTTCACCCACTGTCATGGGACCGCCCGCCAAGTGGTTCATGATGCGCCGCCGCACCTCAGAAGACAGAGCTTTAAAAACATCTCCCATAGATATTTTCCTAACAAGGAAAGTATGAAAATGCAAGAGTCGTTTAGAACTTTCTGTTTTATCTAAGTCAGCCTTTCCAAGAGCCCGCGTTTCCAAGAGCCAGCATTTCCAAGAGGAGGAAGCCGCGCCGCAGCGGCAAGCTGATTTACCGGTCACTGTTGGCGTAAATCAGCGCAATAACGGTTAACCCAAGCGACCGCTTCTTCGAGCCTGCTCAATGGATCGTGTAGTGGAAGAACCCCATCAGCGATCACCGGAGCCGTTCCGGAATCGATAGGTGGCGTGCACCATTCTTTTCCTGCGATACCAAACTCGACCTCCCACCCCTTGCGATAGTTGATTCGCAAGGATTGAACGAGCCCGTAGTCTTCCCGCTGAACCGAGACACCACTTCCCCGAACCGCGCGGTCCATTCTAGGTTCGTGAGACGAGACTCAGGTGCCCGGCAGATCAAAACGAGATCAATATCCGGCTCAGGACCTGCCGTGGCGCGTGCATATGATCCGCATAGAGCCATTGCCAGGACATCATCTTCACCCCGTGCCCATTCTTTCAGATCTTCAAAAAAATCGTCAATGCTCATTGGTTCATGGCAGCATTATCGATGCCGCCGGATAGGTACGCAGCGGCCGGAACGGCCCCCCGTCACAAGCAGTATCACCGTCGCCATGGTCAAACTGCGTTCGCCCGGAAAGCGGCGCGTATGGCTTTTTCCATGGCGGATACCGCCTCACTGGTCGCGTCTTTGTGTCGGCATAACACTATGTTTGTCATGTCGATTTGATCAAAACCCTCGGCTACCGTCAGTTCCCGGCAATCCGGGGGGATTTTGCTGCGTGACAGCGGCGCAATCGCAAGCCCCGCGGATACGGCAAGCTTAAGGGCGGCCCCCGTATCACCACGATAGACGACGCGGAACGGATGCTTTCGCAGTTGCAAAGATCGGATGGCATAGTCCTTGGACCAAGAGCCATGATCGAAGACGGCAATCGGCAGGGGAGATTGTTCGTGCAGCCGATGAATGTCCGATGTTGCCCAGACCGTGGGATCGGACATCAAAATCTCGCTCTGTAACGCGCGTTCCCAATCAAAAATCACCGCCAAGTCCAGGTCACCCTTTAGCAGGGCCTGCTTTTGTACGTCCGAGCAGGCCGATCTGACAGAGACCTCCACGTTCTTGTGCACCTTGGCGAATAAAGCCAAAGCGTGAGACGCCGTCTCTGACCCGTATTCTTCCGGCAGACCGATCCGTACCTGACCTTCCAGTGAGGGGGCGTCGAGGGATGCCGCTGTCTCGTCGAGCAGATTGACGATCCGTCGTGCGTTCACGAGCAGCTCATTGCCAAAACGGGTCAGCGTCACACCCCGTGGCCCCCGATCGAACAGGGGTTTCCCGGCAATTTCCTCAAGACGTTTTATCTGCACACTGATGGCGGATTGAGTGCGACCCAAGGCGCTTGCGGCGTGGGTGAAGTTCCCCAGGTCAGCGACGGTGACAAAGCACCGCATCAAATCACTTTCCAGTTTCACTTTCGCACCCTGACATAAATGAAATTCATGTCAGGCATACTGACTATTCGTTTGTGACATGTCAATGCAGCCGCAACAATCACGGAATTGAAGGCCAAAACTGTTTCTCGGAGCGGGCAAGTCGATGAAGGTGATTGTGGTAGGTGGCGGGATCACGGGCGTTTCCGTGGCCGAATGGCTGCGGCGGGATGGACATGAAGTGACGATCGTCGATCGGGTTGGCCCTGGCGACGTGACACAGGCATCCTATGGTAACTGCGGGATCGTCGGGCGCAGCAGCGTGGTGCCGCTGTCCACGCCGGGCCTTTTCTGGCAGGCACCGGGCATGCTGCTCGATCCCGATACCCTGCTTTTTCTAAGGTGGCGCCATTTACCCCGGCTGACCCCCTGGCTGGCCCGGTTTTTATGGAACGGCCGCCGCGACAAGGTGATGCAGATTGCCAAAGGCTTGGCGTCACTGGTTCGGGATTCCGATGAACAGCATTTTGCCCTGGCGGCGGGGACTCCCGCGGAAGGTTTCCTGCAACGCGGCCCCTATGTCACCCTGTTTCGGTCGCGGGAAGACTTTGCCAGGAATCCTTTTGCCAACGAACTGAGGAAAAAACACGGCGCGGTTTGGGACGATTGGGATCGCACCGCCATCGCCGCCTATGATCCCGCTGTGTCACCGGCCTATAGGTTCGCCACCGCCATGCCGGATTATGTCTTTGTGCGCTCGCCGTCCCAATATGTCGCCGCATTGGCGGATCATTTTCGCCAATCGGGCGGGAACATTCTGTGCCATGAGGTTGTCCACATCAAGCAGTCGAAACAGGGCAAAGCGACGGTGGCATTGGCCAACGGTCAACGGCTCGAGGCGGACCGCGCGGTCTTGGCTGCCGGGGTTTGGTCCGGCCGTCTCGCCGCCCGGTTAGGCCACAAGGCAACCTTGGAGTCGGAGCGCGGCTATCACCTGATGCTGAAAGGAGCCAGTCACGCGCCGCCGGCCGTCTTGAATATTCCCGACACCGGCTTGGGGGTTTGTCCGATGGCGGAGGGCTTGTGCTTTGGCGGTGCCGTGGATTTCAGCGGCATTGATGGCGCACCGAACGAGCGTGTGTACGACGCGATCAGGCGGCAGATACACCGCGTCTATCCTGATCTGACCTGGGAGGATGAGACCAAATGGACCGGGCAGCGGCCGAGCACGATCGATAGCCTGCCTGTGCTCGGGCCGTCTCCCAAAGCGCCGTCGATTTATCTGGCCTTCGGCAGCCAACACATCGGCCTGACGATCGGACCCAGAATCGGCAAAACCATCGCGGATCTAATTTCGGGGAGACAGACCGACATGGACGTCACCCCCTTCAGAGTAGACAGGTTTGAATAGGGTCGACATCCGTCAGGCCTAAAAAGGGGGCTTGGTAGATGCCGCAGCCCGGCTTGAAGATATGCGGGTCAGCCCCGAACACCCTGCCGGACTTTGCCGATCCGGGTCCCATGGGCCGCCTTAAATTTGGGTGATGATCTTGAACTGGGGTCATGATTTTACCCGTGCCCGCCCCTACTTTATCTTTAGCGGCTCGGCTGGGTTGGAGCGGTATGGCAGTTGTCACCTTCACGAACAGAGCTTTGCTGTGTTAGCTTTTCCCGAATCCGCTTGGAAAATCCAAACTGATGTAGAGATTTAACAATGGCCGAAATTACCTTGAAACTCTTTGCTTCCTTGGGGGAATTCTTGCCCGCGGGGGCGGAGAACAACGCCACTCAGGTGGCCTTGGCCGAGGCGGGGACCATCGGGGCGGCCATCAACAGGTTCCGGGTGCCGCCGGAAAAATGCCATCTGGTCCTGCACAACGGTATCTTCGTGCCGCCCAGCCAGCGCGCCGGCACGGCCTTGAGCGACGGGGATACGGTGGCCATCTGGCCGCCGGTGGCAGGCGGCTGAACGCCGGGTTGCCCCAGAAAGACGCCCTCCCGCGGGCACAAACCCGCGCGCATCAGGTGCTTGTTGTCATGATTGCCAAAAAGCTGAATATCATGAAAACAAGGCACGGGCATCACCAAGCCATACACCTGCAATTCGGACTGACGGATCAGTGATGCGCAGTCCCACGTAAGAATTCGACGTCGGGGCGTCTTAGCCACGGCAGCTTCACCAAGCCGTGATCTAGCTGCCGCGGCGCCTGATTTTCCTTGAAAGCCAGCTTGTGAGTTCTTTTTAGTTCCCTCATGACCGATATCTCCCCCGCCGATTCCAGCGCCCGCGACGTGACCAAGGAAATGGGCATCACGCCGGTTGATTTTGTCCGCTTGTTCCCCCGGGCCGTGCCGGGCTGGGACTTTCAGATCGCCTCCCAGAGCCAAAAAGAGGCGCGTATCCGCGTGGGCACCGCCGCCCGCGGTGCCACGATCACCATCACGGCCCTGCCGGAGCGGCGCATCACCGCCCTGATGGTCCTGCCGCGCAGCCATGTGACCATGGCCTTTGCGGGGCTCGACGCCGCGGAACAGGCGGATTTCCTGCGGCTTTTCGACCGGGCCTACCAACGCGGCGGCGGCTGAGGCGGCCGGCTAGCCGGTTCGGCGCGTCGCCATGTCTCCCGTGGGAGGGGCCACCTAACAGGGTGAAAAAACAAAGCTTTGCGCGTTGAATCCCGGAATTAAACGTTCTACTATCCAGCTATAAACAAGATCCCGAATAGGGTCAGCAGGGCCGGGCTTACCGTTACCAATCCCAGGGTGATTCGCCCGGCGGCTATTGTTTTTCAATAGCTTGCACGGACTTATTCTTCGTGGACCTGCCGTCCCGCTTGCCGGGAGGAGGCCGATTGGCGCCATGCCGGTCGGGTAAACCATTAGGGAGCTAAAATGCAAAAATCACTACTCATTGATCCCGAAAAGTGTACCGGCTGCTTGCAGTGCGAGATGGCCTGTTCCTACGACAACGAAGGGTCCTTCAACCCGGCGAAGTCCCGCATTAAAGTTTTCAAGTTCCACGATGAAGGCCGCGTGGTGCCTTATACCTGCACCCAATGCGCCGAGGCCTGGTGCATGAAGGCCTGCCCCACCGATGCTATTTCCATCGACATGGCGACCGGCGCCAAGGTGGTCTCGGACGCGCTCTGCGTGGGCTGCAAGGTCTGTACCATCGCCTGTCCCTTCGGCACCATCAACTACAACCAATCGACCGGCAAGGTGATCAAATGCGATCTCTGCGGCGGCGATCCCGAATGCGCCAAGGCCTGCCCGACTGACGCCATCACCTATGTGGACGCCGACTGGACCGGCTTGGACAAGATGCGCAATTGGGCGGCGCGCACCGACAGCGGCGCGCAAGCCACCAGCTAAGCCACAGCGAGGGAGACAAACCATGTCATGGACAGGACAGATCCTTAGGGTCAATCTGACCAATGGAACCTGCAAGGCCGAGCCCCTCAACATGGAGTGGGCGCACAAATACCTGGGCCAACGGGGCCTGGCGACCAAGTACCTGATGGAGGAGATCGATCCCAAGGTCGACCCCCTTTCCCCCGACAACAAGATGATCATGACCACCGGCCCCTTGACCGGGACCTGCGCCTCCACGGCGGGCCGCTATTCGGTGGTGACCAAGGGCGCGCTGACCGGCGCCATCGCTTGTTCCAACTCCGGCGGCTTTTTCGGCAACGAAATGAAAAACGCCGGTTGGGACATGATCATCTTCGAGGGCCGCGCCGCCAAGCCGGTTTACCTGCTGCTTGAAAACGACAATGCCCAGCTGGTGGACGCCGGCGATTTCTGGGGCAAGTCGGTCTGGGATACCGAGGAAGGCATCAAGAAAAAGCACGGCGATCCCCTGCTGCGCGTGGCCTCCATCGGCGTGTCCGGCGAAAAGGGCGTGAAAATCGCCTGTATCGTCAACGACATGGACCGGGCCGCCGGCCGCTCGGGCGTGGGCACGGTCATGGGCTCGAAAAACCTGAAGGCCGTGGCCATCCGCGGCACCAAGGGCGTCAACGTCAAGGACCCCAAGGCCTTCATGGCCGCCGCCAGCGCCGGCAAGGAAGTGCTGGCCGGCAATGCGGTCACCGGCGAGGGCCTGCCCGCCTTCGGCACCCAGGTGCTGATGAACGTGATCAACGAGACCGGTGCCCTGCCCACCCGGAACCACAAGGACGTTCAGTTCGAAGGCGCCAACGACATCTCCGCCGAGGCCATGGCGGCCAAGCGGGACAGCGACGGCAAATCCAATCTGATCACCAACGCGGCCTGCTTTGCCTGCACCATCGCCTGCGGGCGGGTGTCGCAGATTGAGCGGACCCACTTCACGGTGAAAGACCGGCCCCAATACCAGAAAGCCTCCGGCGGCCTGGAGTACGAGGCGGC
>JANQKX010000288.1 GCA_028280915.1 Kiloniellaceae bacterium | reverse complement strand
CGCAGGGGCTCGTAAAAGTCGGAGACGATGCTCCATTGCTGTGCCTTGGCGTCCCAACGCTGCACGGCCACCTTGCCGGGACCTTCATGGTTTTCGCAGGTGATCTCGATGCCGTAGGTAAAGCCGGGCAGGCCCAATTCTTCCAGGCGCTGCTCGTCCACCTTCAAGCTTTCGAAACCGTCGCGCAGCATGGCCCCGGTGATCTCGTTGGTGCCGTGGATCTTCATGGCGTTGCGGATGGCCTCTGATGTCCACATGGCGGCTACCACGCCGCGATTGTAGAGCACCTCGCCGATGCGCTCCTCATCTCCCGCGCCCTTGCCGTTGGCATAGACGTATTTTTTGATGTCCTCATGGGCCGGGAAATCGGCGCCGGGGGCATGGAAGGCACCGGAGAGGTAGCCGTCCGCGTCCTCGCCGGCGGGCAGGACGTCGTTCTCGGAGCCGGACCACCACACGCCAATGAACTTATCCATGGGATAGCGGATTGACGCGGCTTCCTTGATGGCGACCTGGTTCATCACGCCCCAGCCCCACATCAGGACATAGTCGGGCTGTGAGCGGCGGATCTGCAGCCAGGTGGATTTTTGTTCCTGGCCGGGGTGATCCACTGGCAGTTCCATGAACTCAAAGCCATACTGCTCGGCCATTTTTTGCAAGGTGCGGATCGGCTCCTTGCCATAGGCGGAGTTGTGGTAAACCAGGGCGATCTTCTTGCCCTTCAGGTTTTCCATGCCCCCTTCCTGATCGGCGATGTACTGGATAAAAGCGGTGGCCTGGCTCCAATAGGTCGCCGGGAAGTTAAACACCCAGGGGAAGATCTTGCCGTTCGCGGCCGAGGTGCGGCCATAGCCCATGGAAAAGATGGGGATCTCGTCCACCGAGGCCTTGGGGATCAGCTGATAGGTGATGCCGGTGGAGAGGGGCTGGAACACCAAGGCGCCGGTGCCCTCGTTCTTGATGCTTTCGTAACACTCCACGCCTTGCTTGGTGTTGTAGGCGGTTTCGCATTCGATGAGGTTGATCTTGGCGCCTTCGATGCCGCCGTCCCGTTCGTTCAACAAAGTCCAATAATCGGCGTATCCGTTGGCGAAGGGAATGCCGTTGGGCGCGTAGGGGCCGGTGCGGTAGACCATGGACGGCACGGTCAACTCGGCGGCGCTGGCGGCGATCGGCGCCAAGAGGGAGGCCGCGACAGCCACGCCCATGGCAAGCTTGCAGAGTTTCATGTTGGTTCCTCCTGTTACAAGTTTAGTTATTGTTTGCCTTCTTGGGTTTCTCGGCTTTTGGTTGACCATCTTAATGGGGAAATGGCCAGAGTCTCAGCTTTTCTTTCACGATCTGCCACAACCGGGCCAGACCGTGGGGTTCCACGATCAAAAAGAATACGATCAGCACGCCCATGATGATGAATTCCATGTGCTTGGCGGTGACCGCGGCAAGGCCCAAACCATCGACCATGCTTTGCTTGAGCAGGATCGGCATGAGCACCATGAAACCGGCGCCCAGGAAGGAACCCATGATGGAACCCAGACCGCCGATGATGATCATGAACAGGACTAGGAACGATTGGTCGATACCAAAGGTCTCGCCCGCCTCGGCGGCGCCCAGCCAGACGGCGAACATCAAGGCGCCGGCCACGCCCACATAGAAGGACGAGATGCCGAAGGCCAAGAGCTTTGTCTGCAAGGGGCGAATACCGATGATCTCGGCGGCGATATCCATGTCCCGAATGGCCATCCAGGCCCGCCCGGACCGGCAGCGCACCAGGTTCTTGGCAAAGACGGCAAAGACCAACACCACGCTGAGGGTGAAGAGGTAGGTCGCCCAGGGCTGGGCCTTAGGTCCGGTGATGAGAATGCCGAAGACCTCCCGCGGCGGCATGGAAATCTGGCCCGTTGCGTTGTAGTTGAAGAACCACGGCACTTTGTAAAACAGCCACACGATAAAAAACTGAGCCGCCAGGGTGGCGACCGCCAGGTAAAAGCCCTTGATCCTGAGGCTGGGCAAACCAAAAAACATGCCCACGGCGGCGGTCACCGCGCCGGAAACAAACAGGACGATGATGAAGTTTAGCTCGGGAAAAGCTGTGGTCATCTTATAGGCCGCATAGGCGCCCACGCCGAGAAACGCGCCGGTACCCAGGGAGAGCTGCCCGCAATAGCCGGTCAGAATGTTCAGTCCGATGGCCGCCAGGGCATAGATCAGGAAGGGCAGCAAGACCGCGTTGGCGAAATAATCGTTGATGAAAAACGGCACCACGCCGAACGCCACGATCAAGAGCACCAAAAAGGACCAGCGGTCCTGGGCGATGGTGAACACCGCCTGATCGCTTTGATAGCTGGTTTTGAGCTGGCCGACCTCGCGATAGAACATGGGCTAGATCTTTTTCCTTATCTTTTTCCAGGCCGGCGGGGGGCTAAACGCGCTCAATGATCTTTTCTCCAAAAAGGCCTTGCGGGCGGAACATCAAAAAGACCAGGGCCAGCATATAGGCGAACCAGTTTTCGATGGCGCCGCCCACGAAGGGCCCCAGGTAAACCTCGGCCACCTTCTCGCCCACGCCGATGATCAGGCCGCCGACGATGGCGCCGGGGATCGAGGTGAAGCCGCCCAGGATCAAGACCGGCAGGGCCTTGAGGGCGATCAGGGAAAGGGAGAATTGAATGCCCGATTTGCTGCCCCACATGACACCGGCCACCAGGGCGACGATACCGGCCACCGACCACACGGTGATCCAAATGGTGCGCAGGGAAATGCCGATGGAAAGGGCCGCTTGATGATCGTCCGCCACCGCGCGCAGGGCGCGGCCGATGCGGGTCTTTTGAAAAAAGATCGCCAGTACGATCACCAAGGCCGTGGCGATCACCGCGGCGACCACTTCCAGGCGCTCCACGTAGAGACCATAGCCGTCCAGCAAAAAGTCGCTGGCGCCCTGGGGCAGGCCGATATCCAGCACCTTCACGTCCGAGCCCCAGATGATGTCGCCAAAGCCCTCCAGGATATAAGCCAGCCCCAAGGTGGCCATGAAAAGGATGATCTGCTCTTGGTTCACCAGGTGACGCAGGATCAAGAGCTCGATCAGCCAGGCCAAGGCGATCATCACCCCGATCGTGGCGATGATGGCGAGCCAGGGCGGCAAGCCGAAGGTTTCCATCAGGCCCACCAGGGTCAGGCCGGCGAACAAAGCCAACACGCCCTGGGCGAAATTAAAGACGCCCGATGCCTTGAAGATCAGCACAAAACCAATGGCCACTAAGGAATACATCACCCCGGTCAGCAGGCCGCTGATGACGGTTTCCAGGAAAAACAGCATCTCCATGGGCTTACGCGCCTAGCCTGGATAGGTGAGATGAGGGGACAAGTTTCATGCCGCCCCTTCCAAGCTCTCGTCGTCGCCATGGCTGACACCCAGATAGGCATCAATGACGTCTTGATTGTTGCGCACCTCATCAGCGGTGCCGTCGGCGAGCAGCTGCCCATAGTCCAGCACCACCACCCGGTCCGACAGGTCCATGACCACGCCCATGTCATGTTCGATCAGGGCGATGGTGGTGCCGAATTCATCGTTCAGATCCAGGATGAAACGGCACATATCCTCCTTTTCTTCCACGTTCATGCCGGCCATGGGCTCGTCCAGCAGCAGGAGCTCCGGCTCCATAGCCAGGGCCCGGCCCAGTTCCACCCGCTTTTGCAGGCCATAGGGCAGGCGCCCCACCGGGGTTTTACGGATCGCCTGGATCTCCAAAAAGTCGATGATTTTCTCCACCGCTTCCCGGTGTTCCAGCTCCTCCTTCACGGCCGGCCCAAAATAGAGCGCCTGCCAGAACACGTTGCGCCGCATCCGCAAAAGACGGCCGGTCATGATGTTATCCAGGGTGGACATGCCCTTGAACAGGGCGATGTTTTGAAAGGTTCGGGCGATGCCCTGCTTGGCCGCTTGGTGAGGGCGCATCTGGCGCCGCACCTGACCCTTATAGGTAATGAGGCCTTCCTGCGGGTGGTAAAACCCGTTGATCACGTTGAGCATGGAGCTTTTACCGGCACCGTTCGGCCCGATGATGGCCCGGATTTCGTGTTCCTTGATATCGAAGGAGACATGGCTGAGCGCCTTGACACCGCCGAAGGACAGGCTGATGTCCTCGACCTTCAACAATGTGTCACCGATTTTGCGCTCTTTGTAGCTCATGACCCTTTTCGGCTAGGCTGATTTTTTCAATGGTGCGTCCGGATTCTGGGCGCCGAGAGGTTGGTTGCTGGGGAAAACCTGGGCCTCGGTGATGTCCAGGTCGGCGGCGATGGTACCCTTGCGCCCGTCCTCAAAGGTCACTTCGGTTTCGATGAAGGCGGTTTTGGCGCCCGAGTAAAGTGCCTCCACCAAGGGCGCATAGCGGTCGGAAACAAACGAGCGCCGGATCTTGCGGGTGCGCGTCAGTTCCCCATCGTCCGCGTCCAGTTCCTTGTGCAGAACCAAGAAACGATGGATTTGCGAGCCGGCCAAGTTGCTGTCGGCGTTCAAGTCTTGGTTCACCTGAGCCACGTGGGCGGTGATCATCTGCAAAACCTGGGGGTGGGATGCCAGTTCCTGATAGCTGGCATAGGCCACGTTGTTCCGCTCCGCCCAGCTGCCCACCGCGGCCAGATCGATGTTGATGAAGGCGGCGCAGTAGTCGCGGCCGCTGCCGAAGCAAACCGCCTCCTTGATGTTGGGAAAGAACTTCAGCTTGTTTTCAATGTACTTGGGGGCAAAAAGACTGCCGTCGTTGAGCTTGCCCACGTCCTTGGCCCGGTCGATGATCTTGAGATGGCCGTTGGCGTCGAAAAAGCCCGCGTCGCCCGTATACACCCAGCCGTCGGAGGTTTTCGTGCTTTCCGTGGCTTCGGGGTTTTTATAGTAG
>JANQKX010000269.1 GCA_028280915.1 Kiloniellaceae bacterium | reverse complement strand
ACCGCCTGCTGGAGGAAGAGCGGATCACCTTCGAGGGCATCTCCGCTACCTCCGCCGGGGCCATGAACGCGGTGGTCCTGGCCCAGGGCCTGTCCACCGGCGGCCGGGAAGGCGCCAAGGCGGCGCTGGCCGATTACTGGAAAAAAGTAAGTCTCCTGGGCCTCTTCAGCTCGCCGCCGCCGGGGCCCATGGACGAACTTTTAAAAAGCTATGGGCGCGCCACGCCGGCGCAGGTTTTTTTCGAACTGGCCACGCGGGTGGTCTCGCCCTATCAGTTTAATCCCCTGAATATCAATCCGTTACGGGACCTTCTGCAGAATCTGGTGGACTTCGAAGGTCTTTGCGCGGGCTGCCCGGTGAAGATCTTCCTGACCGCCACCAATGTGCGCAGCGGCAAGATCAGGGTGTTCCAGCCCGATGAGCTTTCCGTGGACGCGGTCCTCGCTTCCGCCTGCCTGCCCTTCCTCTTTCAAGCGGTGGAGATCGAAGGCGAGGACTATTGGGACGGCGGCTACATGGGCAACCCGGCCATCTATCCGGTGATCTATCACTGCGACAGCCGGGACGTGATCGTCGTCCACATCAACCCCATCGAGCGGCAGGAGACCCCCACGGACGCGGGCGCCATCTTCGACCGGATCAACGAGATTTCCTTTAACTCCTCCCTCATGCGGGAAATGCGCACCATCGCCTTTGTCACCGACCTTTTGGACAAGGGCCAGCTGCAGTTCCGCAACATGAAGCGCCTGTTCATTCACGCCATCGAATCCGACGATTTCCTCAGCAACCTCAGCGCCGCCAGCAAGATGGACCCGGATTGGAAGTTCATCTGCCGCCTGCGGGACAAGGGCCGGATCGCGGCCGACGCCTGGCTCGCGGACCACGTCCACCTGCTGGGCAAGGAATCCAGCATCGATATCAAGGAAAAATATCTCTAACAAGCAACGGCTTGCGCGCTTTTCTTCAGAGAAGCGTCAGCGCAAGGGCTCCAGGATCGACACATAGTTGGCCACGGCCGCGCCGCCCATGTTGAAGATGCCCGCCAGCTTGGGATCTTTAAGCTGCATGTCGCCGGCCTGCCCGGCCAGCTGCATGGCGGCCATCACATGCATGGAAACCCCCGTGGCGCCGATGGGGTGGCCCTTGGACTTCAGGCCGCCGGACGGATTGACCGGCAGCTTGCCGTCCTTTTGTGTCCAGCCCTCGGCCACGGCGCGGGCGCCCTGCCCCGGGGCAGTTAGCCCCATGGCTTCGTATTCGATCAGCTCGGCGATGGTGAAGCAGTCGTGGGTCTCCACCAGGGACAAGTCCTCCAGGCTCAAGCCGGCCGCCGCCAGGGCCCGCCGCCACGCCAGGCCGCAGCCTTCGAACCGCACGATGTCCCGCTTGCTCATGGGCAGAAAATCATTGACCTGTTCCGCGGCCCGGAAAACCACCGCCTTGTCCCGCCCCAGGGCGGTTTCCACGTCGCAAAGCACCAAGGCCGCCGCCCCGTCGGAGACCAGGGAGCAGTCGGTACGCTTCAGCGGCCCCGCCACCACGGGGTTTTTCTCCGAGACCTGGCGGCAAAAGTCATACCCCAGGTCCTTGCGCAACTGGGCAAAAGGATTGGCGCAGCCGTTGGCGTGGTTCTTCGCCGCGATGCCCGCCAGCTTGGGATCTTTAAGCTGCATGTCGCCGGCCTGCCCGGCCAGC
>JANQKX010000258.1 GCA_028280915.1 Kiloniellaceae bacterium | reverse complement strand
CGGCGGCAAATCCGCCGGCGGAGGGCGGCCCCGGCGGCTGTCTGCTGGTCAACACGGCCTTGGAGCTGTCGCCCCACGACCCGGATGTGCGGGATTTCGTCAACCACAGCCTGGCGGCCGTGGAGACGTTTTTCCGCGACGGGGTGGCCCGGGCCCAGGCGGACGGCAGCGTGGCGGCCAATCTTGACAAGGGTGCGCTGGCCAAGTCCCTGCTGGGCCTCTTCCTGGGGCTGCGGGTCCTGCAACGGGGGGATTACCATCGTGCCGCCTTGACCGCGGTGGTGCGTCATGCCGAGGCGCTGTTGCCGGCGCCCTGACGGTCTGCGTCTTTCGTCTAACTTGCTTGCGATGGGGGCGGTGTGGCGCGGACCCCGCCGACTTCAGAGGGGCAGGCGCCCCCGTTCCGTGCCCACCACCCGAGTTTGCCGCATGCGCCGCCGCCAACGATCCGCGTCGTAGTCGGTGCCCCGGTGTAACAGACAGCGGTTGTCCCAGATGACCGTGTCGCCGGCTTGCCATTGATGGCTGTAGATATCCTCCGGCCGGGTGGCGTGCGCGGCCAGATCCTCCAGCAGGCGGCGGCTGTCCTGGCCGGCCCAGCCCACGATCGAGCGGGCGTGGGAGCCCACATAGTAGTTCTTGCGGCCGGTGCCCGGATTGCACCGCACCATGGGATGCACCACCGGGGGCAGGGAGGCGGCGTGATTGGGGTCCACCGGCGCGATAGGGCTGCGGGAAAAGACATAATCGTGCACTACGCGGAGCGGCGCGATACGGTCCCGGACCCCGGGCGCCAGGCGTTCATAGGCCGCGCGCATGCTGGCGAACTGGGTGGCGCCGCCGTCGCCCGGTACCTCATAGGCATGGGTGATGGAAACCGTCGAGGGGACCTGGCGGAAAGAAGAATCCGAATGCCAGAGCTGGTTGCCCGCCTGGTAGCGGGTATGGCTGTGGGTATTGTCTTCCTTGCTGCCGTCGTCCCGTACGTTTCCCACGGTGCCGAAAAAGACCACCTCGCCGGTTTTGCCCAGGGTGACGTGTTCGGCCTCGGGCGCGCCCAACAACCGGGTGAAGTGCAAGTGTGCCGCGTCGGTCATGGCTTGTTTGGGAAAAACCAATAGGGAATAAACATCGATTGCGTCTTGAATGGCCGTCACCTGGTCGGCACTCAAGGGGCCGGTCAAATCCACGCCGTGAAGCCGGGCGGCGAAGCTGTCGTGGAGGGGCTCGATTTCCAGCATTTTTTTCTCCCTTGCGGCCCGTCGAGAGCGGTTTGCGCGATTCCCTCAAGAGCATAGCGGAGGCGGGACTGGCAGACCAAGCATCAAAATTGGGGATGCCGCTGGCCCGAATCGTGGCTAGATTACCCGCCGTTCATTTGCCTCGGCAGGGTTTTTGGCGCAGGGTTTTGCGCCGCTTCGTTTTGCCATGGTGTTGCCTCAAGGAAGGGCCGGGAGCTTTTTGTTTGTGTTTGTCGCCCTGACCTTTGCCTTGGCCTATGCCTCGACCAATTTCGACAACCTGGCGGTTTTCATCGCCCTGGCGCCCAGCGTGGGCGCGCGCCGGGTGGCCCTTGCTTTCGCCTCGACCCAGGTGGCGGTGATCCTGGCGGCCGTGGCCGTCGGTGCGGCGGCGGACCGCCTACCGGCCGAATGGATCGGCTTTTTGGGCGTGGTACCGATCCTGATGGGGCTGAGGGAAATCCTGAAACAGAGCCGGGTGAAGGAGAGCCAGAGTAGAGAAGAAGACTTGCCCGCGTCCCAAAGCGGCGCCAGCTCCGTCACGGCCTTGATGCTGACCTTTGCCGGGATGAGCGCCGATACCTTCGCCCTCACGGCGACTCTCCTGGCCGATTCCTCGGAACGCTTCGACCGCCACGTGCTGGTGGGGGCCGCCGTGGCGCTGGTGTGCTTGTGCGCGGTGGCCTTCGCCACCTCCAGGGTCGCGGGCAAGGCCAAGGCCGTGGTCAGCAAGTTGGATCGGATTACGCCCTTTGTGATGATCGCTTCCGGTGTTTATATTTTGTGGGATACAATCACCGACGTGGTGTAACCGGATAGGGGGGATGGGGCCGATGGTGGACAACAACGCGGTCATCGATCACTACAACAAGGGCGACCTGCTGGCGGTCATCAAAAACGCCCTGGCGGCGGCGGGAAAATCGCTGGACGCCGTCAGCGCCGATGACCTGGCGCCCGTTGACGAGTTCCACATCGGCGGCCGTCAGGCCTCGGTTGATTTCATCGGCCAATTGGGATTGGGCCCCGGGGACCACCTGCTCGACGTGGGCTGCGGCATCGGCGGGCCGGCCCGCTTCGCGGCCGCCGCCTATGGCTGCCGGGTGACGGGCTTGGACATCACGCCCGCGTTCATTCAGGCGGGCCGGGAACTGAACGGCTGGGTCGGAATGTCGGATCAGGTGCGCCTGGAGCCGGGCAGCGCCCTGGACATGCCCTTTGATGGGGGCCGGTTCGATGCGGTGATGATGCTGCACGTGGGCATGAACATCGCCGACAAGGCCGGGCTTTTTGCCCAGGCGGCCCGGGTCGTCAAACCGGGCGGTCTGTTCGGCGTTTACGATGTGATGCGCTTGGGCGAGGGCGCGCTGGATTTTCCCGTGCCCTGGGCCGCCGGGCCGGAAACCAGCGCGCTGGCGGCCCCGGCGGACTATCGCGCGGCGTTCTCCGCCGCCGGCTTTGATATTATCGCCGAGCGGGACCGGCACGGCTTTGCCGTGGATTTTTTTGTGGCCATGCAAAAGAAAAGCGCTGCCGCCGGGGGGCCGCCGCCCTTGGGCGTGCATCTGCTGTTCGGGGAGCAGCGCGCCGAGATCATGGGGAATATGATCGGCAATCTCAAGGCGGGCCGCATGGGCCCGGTGGAGATGATTGGCCGTCGCTTGGCGTAAGGGCGGACTGGCCGAGACCGGCCTTTTTTGCTGGGTTTATCACGGATTGGGC
Organism: Kiloniellaceae bacterium; assembly: GCA_028280915.1. Taxonomy (GTDB): domain Bacteria; phylum Pseudomonadota; class Alphaproteobacteria; order Kiloniellales; family Kiloniellaceae; genus JANQKX01. Next base: position 11,584 of record JANQKX010000258.1, on the reverse strand, counting down.
AAGGGGGCGGCGCCCAGATCAGCCTGGGCGCCTTGCCCTTTTCGTCACGGTCTTGAACTTGGCGCGATCCGATCGCCCCGATTAGTTGGACCGCCGGTGATCGTAGTTGGGATTGATGGTGGTTTGCGTGGCGATGTGGTGGATGTCGCCCCGGCAAATGCCCAGGTCTTTCAGTTCGCTATTGTCCAGTTCCGATAGCTCGCGCTTGGTTTGGCGCTTGAGCTGCCATTGGGCGTAGCCCCGTGACATTCGGCCCAAGAGGCGGCCAAGGGCCGATTGCCCGGCGGCGTTATTCAGATCGGTGGTGTGAAGATCGGCGTAGTGTGCGGTTGGATTGGACATTTTTACCTCCTGTGGTAAAGCGTTTGTCTAACCAATGACTTTGCTAACCCTTGACTTGGCGTGCCCAGGTGGACGATGTCTGATCGTTCCGTGACGGATCGTTCATGTGGAACAAGGCTTGTTGGGAAAGGAAACTGCTGTGACAAAAGGGCGGCCGATCGACCATGTGGTGGTTGTCAGCGCAGATCTGGCGGGGGCGGCGGCCGGTTACCGGGAGCATGGCTTCACCTTGACGCCCCGGGCGTCCCATCAGGACCACATGGGCACCTCGAACCACCTGGCCCAGTTCGCCAACCATAGTTTCATCGAACTGCTGGAAGTGGACCGCCCGGATGGTCTGGACCCCCATGATTTCACGGCCGTGCCGCCGCGCTTCGGCTTCGGTGCCTTTAACCGGGATTTCGTTCGTGGGGGCAACGGCATGTCCATGTTGGTGCTGGCGTCGGACGACGCCCGCGGGGATTTGGCCGGTTATGAGGCCCTGGGCCTGCAGACCTACGCGCCCTTTGATTTCGAGCGCCAGGCCAAGCTGCCCGACGGCAGCCAGGTGACCGTAGGCTTTAGCCTGGGCTTCGTCACCGACCCGGCCTTGCCCGGGATCGCCTTTTTTGTCTGCCAGCAGCACGCGCCGGAATACTTTTGGAAGCCCCCGTTTCAGCAACACGCCAACGGCGCGAAAGGCATTAGCACCGTCTACATTGCCGCCGCGGCGCCCCGGGAGCATGAGGAATTTTTCGCCAAGTTAACCGGCGGCGAGACTGGCCCGGTTCCCGGTGGTATCCAAGTTTCTTGCGGGGAACAGGCCCTCCTGGTGCTGACACCGGAAAACTTGACCGAACGGGGGCTGATGCCGCCGCAAACCCCCGCGCCGCGCTTTTGCGGCCTGGGACTGCTGGGGCCGGGCGGGAAAAAAGGCGTTGTGCGGCCCGATCCGGCCAGCGACTTTTTTATCAAATTCCGGGACTAAACACCCTATCCATCGGATAGGCCCGGTAAAAACTAGAAACCTCTGCCCGCACTCCAATTCATTTCAATTTTTTTCCGAGGCCAAACTCGTCGGTCACGGCCAGGGCGATCCCGGACACGTACTCATTGAACATGAGTTTGCCTTTTTCCGCTGTCGCAAGCTTGGCTGAGTTGAGCGCGCCGGACCGCGGCAAGGTAGGTAAATTCTCGAAGGTTACGGGATAGACGTCATATGGCGGGAACTGCGCCGGCACGTCCGTCGCGAGCTTGGTCATGTCAACCAAATCAGGACGGCGGTAAAGCATCACGGAAGTTTCCATGACACCGGCGTGCTCAAGCGGCCAACTCGGGAAACCGTCCGGCCAAACGACTTTCTCCGTGCTCGCACTTGTGAATTCGTAATATCCGATTCTCAAGATTTTCATGTCCGTGATGCCGTCACGGAAAAGCTCACGGAGAGCGAGATCGATGCCTTCAATGATAAACATCGTGTTCTCGGAGTGGCCATCCATGAGAACCAGACGCCGCGCACCGTGGCGGGCAAACTCCATAACCACATCCCGGACACTCAAAATCATCGCCTCGGCACTGAGGCTCGTGGTCCCGGGAAAATGGTTGCCGCCACCCGTCCTCGGTTGAGATTTGTAACCATAGTTGAGCGACGGCGCGACGAGGCCGTTGATAGTTCTCGCCACGTCCTCTGAGATCTCCCGCGGAATCAGCTCATCGCAATTCATTGGCAAATGCGGCCCATGCTGTTCGAGGGCACCGACGGGTATAAATACGACCGGCTGCTGTTCTTTCATGCGAGCCTCGTATTCCATCCAATTCAATTGCTCTATTCTAACCGGATCTTTGGTGCTCACGGCTCATTCTCCTACGGTCGTTTTTTTCAGCTATACTGACGGAATGACAAGCGTATCCATCGGCTCGAACACCAAATGGAATTCTTGATTTGGGTCCAGGCTTAGATCCTGCAGCGCGCGCTGTTGCAGCTGCACTTTGAGTTCCTGGCCGCCGGCGGCCTCGAAAACGAGGATGACGATGGTCCCCGCGAAGCTCTCACCAATGAGGCGGGCCGTAACGACATTTTTCGAATCTTTTGGCCGGTCTTGGGAGACGGACACCAAGTCCGCGCTCGCGATAATATGCACCCTCGAGGCTTCTCCCAGCGTTCCATCAATGGGATTTGTGGACACAAACTGTCCCAGTTTTGTCTCAACCACAACGCCGGACGGGGAATGTGAAACAATGGTTCCATCAATGATATTGTTGGTGCCAACAAACTCGGCCACAAATCTTGTTTTGGGTAAGCGATACACTTCCAAGGGCTCGCCGACCTGCTCGATCTTGCCTTGGTTCATGATCACGACCCGATTTGCCATCGCAAAGGCTTCGGATTGATTGTGGGTTACGTATACAAAGGTGATCCCAAGCGCCTTTTGCAATTGGGCAATTTCTGTCTGCATCCGCACCACCATGTTGGCATCAAGTGCGGACAGGGGCTCGTCAAGCAGCAACACTTCCGGCTCCAGCACCAGCGCGCGCGCCAGGGCGACACGCTGCGCTTGTCCGCCAGATAACGTCGTGGGGCTGCGGTGGCCAAGATCTCCGATGCCTAGCCGATCGAGCCACTCCGATGCCCGCCGCCGGCGGTCTATTTTGCTGACCTTGTCGTTTCGCAGGCCAAACTCGACATTCTCGAGAACGGTTAGAAACGGAAAGAGCGCATAGTTTTGCCAAACCAGGGGCATTCGCCGCAGCCAGGGGGACAAGCCATTTATCATCTCGCCGTTTCTTCTAATTTCTCCCGCCGTCGGGTGCTCGAGGCCGGCCAGCATTCTAAGCGTTGTGGTCTTTCCACAGCCGCTGGGACCCATGATGGCGACGAAGTCCCCGCGCCCGATTTCCAGGTTAAAATCCCGAACGGCAAAGCTGTCGCCGAACTTCTTTTGCACATTCGTGAATCGGAGAAGGGCTGCGTTCTCGTCGTCGGTGGCGCTCGCGTCCGCGGTCATCTGCCTAAGCCTTCTTTTCCCCGCGCCGCTGGTTGGCCACAAGAACCACTTGGGCCAGCACCACGAGCGTCAGGGATAAGGTGAAAGTAAAGCTGCCAATCGCGTTTACGCTGGGACTTGATTGGCGCGCGACAAGATTCAGCACCCGTACCGGGAGCGTTTCCTCCAAACCCGAAACAAACCAAGCTATGGCGAATTCATCCAGTGAAATGGCCGCTGTGATGAAGATCGCCGCGAGAATGGCGGGCCAACAAAAGGGCACAACCACCATTCTCATGCTACGCCATTCATTGGCCCCCAGGTTCCAAGCGGCGGCTTCCAAGTTGTCCGGCATTTGCGAGAGCTTTAGGCGCACCAAGGCCATGGCGAAGGGCGTGCAGAGGACAACATGAGCGATGATAACGGAATGCAATCCCCCGGACAGGCCTACTTGCGACAGGAAGATCAACATGGCCACGCCCAGAATGAGCACTGGAATCATCGGTGGAATCATGCCGATTGCCACGTAGAACTTTTGACCGAAAAAGCGGTACCGGTAGTCCATATAGGCCGCGCCAAACCCGATGAAGGTGGACAGGACCGAAGTCACGCTTGCGACGATGAGGCTGCGACGGAAGGATTCAAGGAAAACCGGCTCGGCCAGAACCTTCTCGTACCAAATCGTGCTAAATGCAGTAAGAGGCAGTGTTGGAAAGCGGTTCTCACTGAAAGAAAAGACGAAGCTGACGACAATCGGCGCGAAAATGAAGACAAAAACAATGGCGACATAAAATCGAAGCAAAAACCGCATGGCACTAAGCTCGCTTCGCGCGCTTGGTCGATCCGCCATATACAAACGCCATGGCCAAGGAAACAAGCACACCCAAAGTAACGACCATCATGACCGCGATGACCGAGGCACGCGGCCATTGCAGACCGCCACGAACCTGATCGACGATGAGAATGCTCAATGTCGGGGGATTGGAACCACCGAGCACCTGCGGGCTGATGAGATCCCCAAAACTCAAAACAAAGGCGAAAGTAGCGGCCAGGACGATGCCGTTTCGAGCGCCGGGGATAATGACGCGAAACACCGTTTGAAATGGATTGCATCCAAGATTGTGCGCAGCCTCGATCAAGCGTCGGTCGATCCCCGATATGCTGAAAAGCTGCAACAGCAACACCAAAGGCATGACCAACGTCAAATAGCCGACAACCGACCCGAACAGGTTGTTTATCATCTGAAATGGCCCCAGGCCCAACCAGCCCAGCATGGCATTCAACACGCCTTCATCGCCCAACATGGTGCGCCAAGTATAGGTCCTTACGAGAAAGCTGGTAAAAAAAGGGGCCATGATCAAACAGGCGCCCAGTATTCGTACCCGTGGCGTGGTTTTTAAACCCAAATAATAGGCACAAGGAAATGCGACCACCGTCGCGATTCCGGCCGCCAGGCCGGCGCCAAGCGCGGAGCGTAGATAGGCGTCCCAGGCGTAGTCGGCCGCCAGGATCGCCTGCCAGTTCGCAAGAGTAAAATCGGCGGAAAGCTGATAGTTACGCACCGCCCAAAATGTCATCACGAACATAAAGATTAAGGGGGCCACGAAAAAAAGCCCCTGCCAGAAAACGAGAGGTCCGCCGAAGACGCCGATGAACGCACGCCGCGAAGCGGAGCCGGAGGCGCGCCCGGTTTCGAGCGCGCCTCCACCTGCTCTGTCCAATTTGGTCTTGGCCATGACAGGCTCTCCGACAGGGAACTTTTAAACCCAGCTCAAAGGTTCTGGAACTGCGTGTATGCCTCTTGCCAGCTTTCCATGGATTGATTTTTGGGGAGCCGGCGTGGAATGATCCGGCCCGACCTCAACACCGCCATGATATTATCCGCCTCGGAAGTCATGTGGAGCATCTTGGCTTCCTCCGGATTGGTCTCGACAAGATGCTTCCATGCCGCTTCGCTGGGTCCGTTTGCCATGTATGATGATTTGGTCATGAGCCTGGTCTGACCTTCGACACCGGTCAAATAGCGGACCAATTCCTTAGCGGCATCTAGGCGTGGCGTATCCTTGATAATCGAGACAGACTCCGTCCACATGATCGCGCCTTCCTTGGGCACGGCACTTTCAATCCGGTGATTGGCACGTTGCAGAAGACCGGTGATCCAATCGCCGCAGCCGGGGATTACGTAGGCGCCGCCGTTGGCCAGTGAATCGAAAACCCCGGCGAAGTTCCAAAATCCAGCCACGTTGGGCTTGAGCGTAAACATATGTTCCTTGAGGGCCTGGAACTGAGCGTCGTCAATATTGTAGGGGTCCTTGTGGCCCATGCTGGCACTGACACACCCCATGACCGGAAGATACCAGTCGCGCATGCCCAATTTGCCTTTGACTTCCGGGCTCCACATGATGTCGTAGGACGAGACATCTTCGGCGCTGAGTTTTTCCGAATTGTAGGCAAGACCGTTGTAGCCCCAACTGGTCATCAAAGCCATGAGCTGACCGTCAAACCAATGCTGTTCCCAATTCCAAAATTCCTCAAAAAACGAATCCAGCGGGTAGTCGTCCGGATTCATCGGTTGCAGCAGGCCGGATTGAACCAGCAGCTCCACATAAGGTGCATCGCTGGTCACGACATCGAAGGTTCCCGGCGGCGACCCATGGATCAGGGCCAACATCTTCTCCCCGTCAGCGTACTCTTTTGCATTGACTGTGATGCCGGTCGCGTCCTTGAAGGGGCCAATGACTTCGTCGGCGGAATGACCGGAGTAGGTAAGCCAGTTCAGGACTTTGTCGTTGGCTTCAACCTTACGAATAATGGTTGGCGCGCCCAGCGCCAGCACGCCAGCACCAGCAATTCCGTTTTTCAGAAATGAGCGCCGTGTTCGTTTGCTTGACAGTTTTGATTTTTTCATTGATTTGGTCATGACCGATCATCCTCCCTTATCATTGCTTTAGAACAGTCGCACCACAACGCGAGGTGCCAGCAGGTGTTGTTTGTTGTCCACACGGCAGAATTGTACTGAGTGTTCTGTGAAAAATGAATTGACCCTAATAATGAACGGGCTATAGTTTTTGTCAAGAAAGAAAGGGTGATTTCATGGCGCAACCCACGGGGCGAAGGGAGCGGAAAAAGGAAAGGGCACGACAAGATATCCGTGCCGCGGCCTATGAGCTTTTTCGCAAAAAGGGCTATGACGACACACGAATGGAAGAGATTGCCGAGTTCGCCGATTTATCGGTGGGAACGCTCTACAATTATTTTCCTTCAAAGGGGGAGTTGCTTTTATCCCTGATCGCGGATTCCGATGACCGCTACCTGCGCGAAGGCAGGGCCATGGTGGCGGAACCCCCGCGCTCAGCAGAAATTGCGTTGGCCGAGATAATGGTCTTAGCCACCGAACACTGTGTACGCCACCTGGGCAAATCCGTATGGCGTCATGTCTCCGCGTCCTCGATCGCGAACGCGGGCTCCACATTCGGGCTGCAGTATGACACGACAACGAAAAAGCATGAGAAGCTGGTGGTTGATATGCTGCAGGCTCTCCAAACCCGTGGCCAGATCCGACAAAATTTGGAATTGCAAGACGCGGCGCACTTTCTTTTTTCAATGAAATCCAAGCTATTCATCAACTTTGTCTCGAACGATGAAATGCAGATTGAGCAGCATCGAGAGGAAGTTCGCCAGGGCGTGCGTCTTTTCCTTACCGGTATTCAGAGCGGTAACGAGCGCCAAAATTAAGGGACTAGGCGGTTCGTCCTGGTATTCGAGGGCGCATTTTTTTCGCCGTCATGGGAATGTTGCACTTTTTTGACAGTATGCGCGGATGTGCTTGCCTTGGGCCACTGGTGGGCCAAAGCTGGCTGAATTTGCGACCCTTGGGGTGATTCTTTTTGGTGGGGGAGGGGTATGGCTGTCGGCATTAACGGCATGGGCCGCATCGGGCGTTTGGCCCTGCGCGCGGCCATGGGGGGGGTCTTTCGGCCCGACAGCGATCCCAAGGCCCGTAACCGCCTGGACATCGCCCATGTGAACGAGGTGAGCGGCGGGACCGAGGCCACCGCCCATTTGCTGGAGTTCGACAGCCTGCACGGCCGCTGGCGCGCGGAGGTGCAGGCGGCCGACGCTTCGACCATCGTCGTGGGCGGCCGGCGCGTTGGCTTTTCCGGCGAGGCCGATTTGACCGCGGTGCCCTGGGGCGACTTGGGCTGCGACGTGGTGTTGGAATGCACCGGCAAGTTCCGCAAGGTGTCCCAGCTGCAAGGCTACTTCGACCAAGGCGTCAAGCGGGTGATCGTGGCGGCGCCGGTGAAGGAAGCGGGCGCGCTGAACATCGTGGTCGGCGTGAACGACCATCTCTATGACCCGGCCGAACACCGCTTGCTGACGGCAGCGTCCTGTACCACCAATTGTCTGGCGCCCATTGTCAAAGTGGTGCACGAGACCATCGGCATCCGCCACGGGCAGATCACCACGATCCATGACCCCACCAACACCAACGTGGTGGTGGATGCGCCCCACAAGGACCTGCGCCGGGCCCGTTCGGCCCTCTTGTCCCTGCAGCCCACCACCACCGGCAGCGCCACCGCGATCGGCATCATCTATCCCGAACTGCAGGGCCGTTTGAACGGCCACGCGGTGCGGGCGCCGATCCTGAACGCCAGCCTGACCGACTGCGTCTTCGAGCTGAAGCGGGACACCACCGCCGCGGAGGTCAATAGCCTTTTCGAGGAAGCGGCGGCGGGCGGCCTGGCGGGCATTCTGGGCATCGAGCACCGGCCCCTGGTGTCGGTGGACTACGCCGACGACAGCCGGAGCGTCATCGTGGACGCCTTGAGCACCATGGTCACCGATGGCACCCTGCTGAAGGTCTACGGCTGGTACGACAACGAGGTGGGCTATGCCTGCCGCATGGTGGACCTGGCCAACATCGTCATCGACCGCGGTCTTTGAGACGGGCAGGGCGACAACCATGGTGACTGACTGGGGGCAAAGATGTCGGGTGCCCGGAACTATCTGATCGTCACCGCGTCCTATTGGGGATTTACCCTGACCGACGGGGCGCTGCGCATGCTCGTCCTGTTCCATTTTTACCAGCTCGGCTATTCCCCCTTCACCTTGGCGTTTTTGTTTTTGCTCTACGAGGTGGCGGGCATTTTCGCCAATCTGGCGGGCGGCTGGCTGGCGACCCGCTTCGGCATTTCGCGCATGCTGACGGTGGGCATCGCCTTGGAGATCGTCGGCCTGTTGTTCCTGGCCGCCATGGATCCCGGCTGGCAGGCCGCCGCCTCGGTCACCTGGGTGGTGATTGCCCAAGGCATCGCGGGGGTCGCCAAGGACATCACCAAGACGGCCTCCAAATCGGCCATCAAGATCACCTCGGCGGAGGGCGGCGGCCAGCTCTTCAAGTGGGTGGCCTGGTTCACCGGCTCGAAAAACGCCATGAAGGGCGTGGGCTTTTTCCTCGGCGGGCTGCTTTTGGACCTGGTGGGTTTTCGCGCCGGCCTGTTGATCATGGCGGGGTTGTTGGCGGTCGTGTTGGTGGCGGCTTTTGTGTCCTTGCCGGCGCGCCTGGGCCAGGCGGCGTCGTCCACATCCATGCGCGAGCTGTTCAGCAAGGCGCCCGGCGTCAACACCTTGGCCGCCGCCCGGGTGTTCATGTTCGGCGCCCGGGACGTTTGGTTCGTGGTGGGCTTGCCGGTGTTCCTCTATTCCGCGGGCTGGACCTTCTGGCAGGTGGGGGGCTTCCTGGCCCTCTGGACCATCGCCTATGGGGGCATTCAAGCGGCAGCGCCGTCCCTGGTGAGCCGCAGCCCCGACGGGCTGAGCCGGGAGGTGCCGGCGGCGCGGGGCTGGGCGCTCATCCTCACCGCCATCCCGGTGGTCCTGGCGGTCTTGCTGCAAATGGGGGATCTACTGCCGGTCGAGATTGATTGGGCCGTGGTGATGGGTCTCGGCCTCTTCGGCCTGCCTTTCGCCGTCAACTCCTCCCTGCATTCCTATTTGATCCTGGCCTATGCGGGCTCCAAAAAGGCGGCCGAGGACGTGGGTTTTTATTACGCGGCCAATGCCAGCGGCCGCCTGATGGGGACCTTGCTGTCGGGCCTGCTCTACCAGCTGGGCGGCCTGACCGCCTGCATCCTCGGCTCTGCGGTCATGCTGGCCTTGTGCACCACCATCACCTTTTGGCTGCCCAGCCAGGTGCCAAAGGAAGGGGCAGTTTCCCGACCGTCTTGACGGAGTTAAAAGGCGGCGCGGGCGCGCATGAAGCGGACCATCCAGCGGGCCACCAGTGCCTCGGTGGTCTCTTGCGCCAGGGATTCCATGGCCTCCTCCACCACATGGTGCTGAATGACGTGACGGCGGGAATCGTAGATTTTCTTGAAACAGTCCTTCGTGGCTTCCGGGTGGCCCTGCATGGTCAGGATGTTGTCGCCGATGGTGGACATGGCGACCGGACAGAAGGCGGAGGCGGCGAGCAGGCGGCTGTTGGGGGCCGCTTCCACCACCTGATCCTGGTGGGAGGCCAGGATGGCGAAAGAGGCATCGGTCTCTTCCATCCAAGGCGCGTGTTCCACCATATCGTATTCATGCACGCCGATGCCCCAGCCCTTGTCGGAATTGGCCACCCGGCCGCCCAGGCTGTGGTGCAGCAGCTGGTGGCCAAAGCAGATGCCGATGACCGGCCGGGTTTTCGCCGCCCGATGGGTCAGATCGGCCAGCTTGTGCATCCAATCCTCGCCGTCCAGCACGCTGAACTTGCTGCCGGTCACGACGTAGGCATGGCAGTCTTCCGGATCGTCGGGGAAATGGTCATCGTAGGCCCGGTAAGCCCGGAACTCCAGGTGGGGGTCGGTGGCCGCCAGGTAGGTGATGAACCAATCCCCGTAGGTGCCGTGATCGGGCACCAGATGGGGCGCGTTGGGGCCGGCTTCCAAAATGCCGACAGTCAGGCGCGGGGGCGCAAAGGTCTCGGTTGGCGCGTCCATGATCTCACCCAATTTGTTCAAGTCGCTTTTCGTCACGTCGCTGGCAATGTGGGGTGTGCGCCCCATCCTGCCAAGGGCGGGGAACTTACCACAAGAGGATCTTTCAAAAAGCTCTTCATTTCAAGACGGCCGCCCCTCGGCGCAAGGGGCCGCGATTGATCATGTCCGATTGTTAACCGGGCGGACAGGGCAGGGACAAGGTTCGGGCGCTACCTGTTAGGTGTTGAGGCGCCAAAGCCTCATCGAACCGGAAAGGAAGCCGCCATGACAAACCTGCGCGACACGACCGAACAGTTGGAGGTGGAAGTCACCTACGAGAATATCTGTGACCTGGATCTGGACGAGGCCCTGGAAATGCAAACAGAGCAGCCGTTGGAACGGCGTCGCCTCGCGTCGATCAAAGACTCCTTGGCACGGTGCGACGCCTCCCGGTGATCCCAAGTACGGGATCCTGAATGGCGCGGTTCCCCTCACGCAACCGCGTCTTCACTACGGCCAGGAAGGCAAAAAGAAGCCGGTCCCCAGGTAGGGGGCCGGCTTTGATTAGGGGGGCAATTGACAGTTTAACGGGTTGATCAGGCCGGATGGGACGGGGCGCCACCTTCCGGCGGGCGGCGATAGGACCCACCAGGGGACTCCGCGTCGCTGTCGCCACCCTCCGTCGCGGCCTGGTCTTGGCGCCGCTTGCGGTCGGCCATGAATTCGTCGAACTCCGCCTTATCCTTGGCGTGACGCAGACGCTCCAGGAAATCGATGAATTCCTTTTGCTCGTCTTCCAGGCGCCGCAAGGTTTCCTCGCGGTATTCGTCAAAGGCGCTGTTGCCGCTGGACTGCGCGCCGTGACGGCTGCGCCAGCTTTCCCGGCGTTTGCTTGTTTCGTCCTTAAAGTACCAGCGGCCGGGGCCGCGTTTTCCCCAACATCCCATGCGTCCACTCCATAATAGAAAGGCCAGAAGGGCCAAGCCGATCGGCCAAAAAACGATAAAACCCAGGACCATAACGCCGATCCATGCGGCTTTTCCGTATTCGTCCAACTTCGCTACCACTGCCATCGGACTTACCTTACCCTCCATGTTAATGTTCATTACATTTACATAAATGGCGATCCAAGGTGGGGAGTCAAGAGATTTTTTACCGTGCGGATGGGGATTTTTTTAAGATTTTTTGGACCACCCAGCACCGGGCCGGCACCGCCTCGGGGCCGCGCCCGCGCGGCCTTTTCGGGGATGAAATTCAATTCGTCATATAAGCGACGATTGATGGCACAAAAGGCCCGCTGGGCTTTTTTTAGCTCCC
>JANQKX010000224.1 GCA_028280915.1 Kiloniellaceae bacterium | reverse complement strand
CGCTTTCACCCGCTCCAGATCGACGCCCGCCGACTTCGCCACGTCCGCCATCTCCGCCTCACCCGTCGGCAGAAACTCATTGAGCGGCGGGTCCAGGAGCCGGATGGTCACCGGCAGGCCCTTCATGATCTGGAAGATCTCCACGAAGTCCTGGCGCTGCATGGGCAGAATCTTGGCCAGCGCCTTGCGCCGCCCGGCTTCGTCGTCGGCCAGGATCATCTCCCGCATGGCGACGATGCGGCCCGCGTCGAAGAACATGTGCTCGGTCCGGCTCAAGCCGATGCCCTCGGCCCCGAAGCGCAGGGCGCTGCGGCACTCGGCCGGGGTTTCCGCGTTGGTGCGCACCTTCATGGTGCGGTGACGGTCCGCCCAGGCCATGATCTTGGCGAAATCCCCCGACAGTTCCGGCTGGATGGTGGGCACCTCGCCCTTCATGACCTCGCCCGTGCCCCCGTCGATGGTCACGAAATCCCCTTCCTTCAGGGTGACCCCGCGCACGGAGAGGGTTTTGGCTTCGGCGTCGATGCGCAGTTCGCTGGCGCCGCAGACACAAGGCCGGCCCATGCCCCGGGCCACCACCGCCGCGTGGCTGGTCATGCCGCCCCGGGTGGTGACGATGCCGGCGGCGGCGTGCATGCCGTGGATGTCCTCCGGGCTGGTTTCCACCCGGCAGAGGATGACCCGGTCCCCCAGGGCCACCCGATGCTCGGCGTCATCGGCGGTGAAGACGATATGGCCGGTGGCCGCGCCGGGAGACGCCGGCAGGCCCCGGGCGATCACCTCCCGGGGCACGTTGGGGTCCAAGGTGGGGTGCAGCAACTGATCCAAGGAAGCGGGATTGATCCGCCGCACCGCCTCGGCCTCGTCGATCAGCCCCTCGTCCACCATCTCGGCGGCGATCTTCAGGGCCGCCGTCGCCGTGCGCTTGCCGCTGCGGGTCTGCAGCATATAGAGCTTGCCCGCCTGCACGGTGAATTCGATGTCCTGCATGTCCCGGTAATGCTTTTCCAGGATCGACCGCACCTCGGTCAACTGGGCCACCACTTCGGGCATGACCTCTTCCATGGCGGGCAGGTCCGAGCCTTGCTCCTCCTTGCCCGCGATGGTCAGGTTTTGCGGTGTGCGGATGCCGGCCACCACGTCCTCGCCCTGGGCGTTGACCAGGTATTCACCGTAAAACACGTTCTCGCCGGTGGAGGGATTACGGGTGAAAGCCACGCCGGTGGCGCAGTCATCGCCCATGTTGCCGAAGACCATGGCCTGCAGATTGACCGCGGTGCCCCAATCGGCCGAGATGTTGTGCAGCTTGCGGTAAGTGATGGCGCGCTGGTTCATCCACGACCCGAAGACGGCGGAAATGGCCTGCCAGGCCTGCTCCCGCGGCTCCTGCGGGAAGGGCAGGCCGGAAACCTCGATCACCTTGTCCTTGTAGTCGCCGATGACCGACAGCCAGTCCTCTGCGCTCAGGTCCGTGTCAAGATAAACGCCCAGATCTTCCTTGCGCAGCTCCAGGATGTCCTCGAAATGGTGATGATCCACGCCCATGACCACGTCGCCGAACATCTGGATAAAGCGGCGGTAGCTATCATAGGCGAAACGCCGGTCGCCGCTGTGGCGCGCCAAGCCTTCCACGGTCTCGTCGTTGAGGCCCAGGTTCAGCACCGTATCCATCATGCCGGGCATGGATGCCCGCGCGCCGGTGCGCACGGAGACCAGCAAGGGCCGTTCCGGATCGCCGAAGCGGGCGCCCACCACGGTCTCCACCTGGGTCAGGGCGGCCTCAACTTGTTCGTTCAGGTCGTCGGGGTAGCTGCGTCCGTTGTCGTAGTAGTACGTACAGACCTCGGTGGTGATGGTGAAACCCGGCGGCACCGGCAGGCCCAGGGACGACATCTCGGCCAGATTGGCGCCCTTGCCGCCCAAAAGGTTTTTCATCTCCGCGTTGCCTTCGGCCTTGCCGTCGCCGAAGGAATAGACCCATTTGGTCATCTCAGTCCGTACCTTTCCAATTTGGCCCGATTGCGTCTCAATTTATTTTTTTGCCCGTCGAAGTCTAGCGGCGCGCCCCTTCGATTTTGCTAAAATCGGCGACCTGGGACAGGGTGGCGCCGATCCGCGACAGCAGGCGCAGCCGGTTGGCCCGCAGGGCCGGATTGTCGCTGTTCACCATGACCTCGTCGAAAAAGGCATCCACCGGCCGCCGCAGCGCCGACATGGCCGCCATGGCGGCGGCGAAATCCTCACCCGCGAGGGCGCTACCCGCGGCCCCGTCGGCCGCTTCCAGGGCCTGATAGAGGGCGGTTTCCTCGGCCTGTTCCAGCAGATCGGCCGCGACCGCCTGGTCGAAGGCGGCCTTGTCCTTTTTGGCCTCGATCCGCACGATGTTGGCGGCGCGGCCGTAGGCAACCAAAAGATTGGCCCCGTCATCGCTGCCCAAAAAGCCGGACAAAGCCTCGACCCGGGACAGCAACCGCACCAAGTCGTCCTCGCCGCTGACCGCGAAGACGGCCGTGATCAAATCATGGCGCACGCCCTTTTCCCTCAGCACCACCTTCAAGCGGTCAGCGAAAAAGCCCAAAAGATCGCGGATGACCGGCGCCGGCTCGTCCACCAGGCCCATTTGCCCGAAGGGCGCCAAAGCATGCGCGAAAACATCACTCAAGGGCAGGCGCAGGCCGTTTTCCACGATCAGGCGGATCACGCCCAGGGCCGCCCGGCGCAGGGCAAAGGGATCCTTGGAGCCCGTGGGCTTATCATCGATGGCCCAAAAGCCCGCCAAGGTATCCAGCTTGTCGGCCAGGGCCACGGCCACCGACAGGGGAGCCGAGGGGCAGTGATCTCCCGGGCCCAGGGGCGAATAGTGCTCCGCCACCGCTTCGGCCACCGCCTCCTGCTCCTGGTCGTG
>JANQKX010000223.1 GCA_028280915.1 Kiloniellaceae bacterium | reverse complement strand
CCTCAACCGCGTCTACACCAATCCCTTTGCCAAGCTGGCCGTAGGCAAGGCGCGCTACGGCATCATGCTGCGGGACGACGGTATCGTGATGGATGACGGCACCACCTGGCGCCTGTCCGAGACCGACTACTTCATGACCACCACCACCGCCCACGCGGCCAAGGTCATGGCGTGGCTGGAGGAGCTGCTGCAATGCCGCTGGAGCGACCTGAAGGTTCACGTCACCTCCGTCTCCGACCAGTGGGCCGGTTGCGCCGTGGCCGGCCCCAAGGCCCGCGCGGTCCTGGAAGCCGTTCTGGCCGATCCGTCCCATGTGTCCAACGAGGCCTGCCCCTTCATGGGCGTGGTGGAGACCAGCCTGAAAAACGACGCGCCCTGCCGCATCGCCCGCATCAGCTTTTCCGGCGAGATGGCCTTTGAAATCTACACCCCCTCCGACTATGCCGAGGGCATGATGGATCTGCTGTGGAACGCGGCCGAACCCCTGGGCGGCTGCCTCTATGGTCTGGAAGCCCTGGGGGCCCTGCGGATCGAGAAAGGCCATGTCACCGGCGCCGAACTGGATGGTCGGGTCACCATCGACGACGCGGGCCTGGGTAAGATGGCATCGACAAAAAAGGTCTACATCGGCGATGCCCTGCGCAAGCGCCCGGAGCTGACCCGCGACGGCCGCCCGCAACTAGTGGGCATCTTCCCGAAGGACCGGAGCCAAACCTTCAAGGCGGGCACCATCCTGTGTCCCCATGACAAGGTGGAAGGCCTGGGCGAGGGCTGGATCACGGCCGTGACCCATTCCCCGGCCCTGGGCCACTGGATCGGGCTTGGTTTCATCAATGGCGGCCACAAGGCCTGGGAGGGGCAAACCATGGTTGCGGCCGACCCGGTGCGAAGAGGCAATGTAAACGTGGAACTGGTTTCACCCCACATGTACGACCCAACCGGGGAACGGATGCATGGATAGCACAATGACGATTCGAACTTCCGCCTTGGTGAGCGAATACAATCGCGGCCGCTTCGGGACCGAGGGCAAGCTGGGCATCACCATGGGTGAGGTGCCCGACCTGCAATTGAGTCAGGTGGCCTTTTGGCCGGATAGCTTCGGCGCCGTGGGCGATCGCCTGGCCAAGGACCTGGGGTGCGACGGCATGCCGGGACCGGGTCAAGCCGTGGTCGGCGAAAACGGTGTCCTGATCCGCACCGAACCCCTCAAACTTTGGCTTTTCGGCGCCCCCGCGCCGGATTTCGACGCGGCGCAGGCCGTGACCTTGGACCTGTCCCATTCCCGCACCCACCTGCGGGTTTCAGGAGAGCAGGCGACGATCTTGCTGAACCGCTTCTTGCCCTTGGACTTGCGCGAAGACTCATTTCCCATCGATTCCGTCGCCTCCACCGCCTTTCACCATGTGGGCGTAACTCTCTGGCGATCGGGGCTGGGCTATGACCTGTTCATTCCCCGCAACTTCGCCCTCTCCCTTTGGCAAATGCTGAAAGAGGGCGCGGCCCAGTTCGGCTATCAGGTGGCTTAACCCCGCTCAGGCTTACGCCGTCGCGCCATAGACCGCAACGGGATCGCCCAGGGACTCGAAATCCGGCGCCACCCCAAGGCCCGGCTGGTCCGAGGCATACATCTTGCCGTCCCGGGTTTCCGGGCCGGGCTTGCCTGTAGATTCGTTGTTGTAGTTGTAAAGATCGCAGGTGTTGAGCAAAAATTCCGGCGGCGTGGAAGCGGCGAAATGGGCGATCGCCGCCGTGGTGATCTCGCCGCCCCAGCTGTCCTCGCTGACCACGGGAATGCGGTTGTCGATCAGAAAATCGCGCATGCGCCGGGCCTTGGAAATTCCCCCCTGCTTTGAAATCTTCAAGCAGACGTATTCCGCCGAGCGATCGTTGACCACCCGCTGCACCATATGGAAGTCGGTGATGCATTCGTCCAGCTTCATGGGCTGATTCACGTGGCGCCGGACCTGCAGGCATTCCTCGTAGGTTTGACAAGGCTGTTCCATGATGAAATTCAGCCCCCGGGTGGCCTGGGCCACTTTGATGGCCTCGTCCACGTGCCAGCCCTGATTGGCGTCGGCCATGGCGGACTCCTCTCCCTGGAGCAAGGGCACGGTGGCGTGGATGCGCTCGATGTCCGTGCGCCAATTGGCCCCCACCTTTATTTGGAACTGACGGTAGCCTTGGTCTCGCAGCCAGTCCATCTCCTTGACCATCTCCGCGGGCGCCTTCTGCGGCGCCGGCCGGTAAAGCGGCGCCCCATGGGTGTGCTTGCCGCCCAGGAGCATCCACACGGGCTGTTCCGTCGCCTTGCCCAGAATGTCCCAGCAGGCCGCGTCAAAGGGCGCCTTGGCGTAACCATGTCCCCGAATGGTGTGATCCATGATGCGCTCGATCACGCCCACCTGGCGCGGATCCTGGCCCATGATCGCCGGGGCCAGCAAACGGGCGCAAGCTTCCGTGCCCTCCTGATGGGCCACCATGTAGTTATCGCCGCAGGGGCAAAACTCCCCCGCGCCGGAAAGGCCCGCGTCCGTCTCGATGACCACCACCGTGCTACCGGCCACCTCGATCACATTGCCCCGCCCCCAGCCATAACCGCCGGTGGCATAGCGCAGGTTCTTGCGATACACGCTCACGCGGGTGATTTTCATGACGCCGCTTCCTCTTCCATGGTCACCACGATGTTGCCCACATGGGCCTTGGCCATGAAGGCTTCCTGGGCTTGGGCCAAGTTCCGCAACGGGAAGGTTTGGGCCACCAAGGGCCGCAAAGCGCCCTGCTCGATAAGCCGCACCAAGCGCGCCATGGTCCCGGGCGGCACGATGGTCGCGCCGGTGAGCTGAAGGTCCTTGTAGACCAGCTGGCGCAAGTCGAATTCCACGATGGGACCCGCTATGGACCCTGAAGAAGAATAACGCCCACCCTGTCGCAAGGCGGAAACCAGTACACCAAAGGTCGTGCCGCCGACCACGTCGAGGGCCACATCCACGGGGCCGCCGGACGCTTCCAAGACCTCTTGTTCCAAGCGGTCACTGTTTCGATCCACGACCCGATGCGCCCCCAGGGAGGTGAGCAAATCGGCTTTCGCCGCCGCGGCAATGCCGATCACCTTCGCGCCGCGCAAGCGGCATAACTGAATGGCCGCCGAGCCCACGCCGCCCGAGGCGCCGCTGATCACCACGGTTTCACCGGGGCGCAGATTGGTGCGGGCCACCAGGTTTTCCGCCGTGGTATAGGCGCAGGGAAAGCTCGCCAGTTCCGCGTCGGAGAGATCGCTGGTGATGGCCATGGCGTTCTCGGCGCGCACCTTGGTGTACTGGGCGAAACCGCCGTCACACTCCGAGCCGAAGTAGGCCGACCGCGCGGCATCCTGCCAGTCGCCCGTGGCCAGTATCCAGGGGTCGATCATCACCCGCTCGCCAATGCGCCGGGCATCTACGCCCGGTCCCACGGCCGCGATATGCCCCGCCACGTCGGCCCCTTGGATGCGGGGGAAGGTGACCGCCGCGCTGCCCCAGCTGGCGCTGTCGGACTGGGCCTGGGCAAAACCCTGCTTGCCGCCGGCGTCGGTGATGCCCTCGCGCACGGTCTTGGAATACCAGGCCGTGCGGGTATTGATGTCCGTGTTGTTGAGGCCGCAGGCCCCCA
>JANQKX010000160.1 GCA_028280915.1 Kiloniellaceae bacterium | reverse complement strand
TGCGGCTGGGGCCGACGCCCGGGTCGGCGGCGGCCCGGCCTTGCCGGCCATCACCGCTCTGGAGCGGGATTTGGAGGTGCGCGGCACCGCCGTGGGGGGCGACGACGCTTCCTTCGAATTCAACGGCGAAACCGTGGACTTCGTGCGCCGCCCGCCCGGCCTGGCCGGCACCCAAATGGCCTTTGCCCTCTACGCCACGGGGGATTCCATGTCGCCCCGCTTCGAGGAAGGGGAACTGGTGTTTGTCCATCCCGGCCGCCCGGCCCGGCCCGGCTGCGACGTGATCGTGGAACTGCACGGCCAGGACGGCACGCCGGGGCCCTGTTATATCAAGCGCTTGGTGCGGCGCAGCGGCAGCCGCCTGGTGCTGCGCCAGTTCAATCCGGCCAAGGAGATCGAGCTGCCCATGGAGCGGGTGCGCCATATCTATCGCATCCTGACCCCCGGCGAGCTGCTGGGCATCTGATTTCTGGCTCGGGCATGAGCGCCTTTAGGGGGGCGCAAAGTAGTTGCACTTTTTGCAATAGTAGTTGCAATTTTCGCATTGACCGTTCGTGAGTCTTTCCCCAAAATGCCCCTCTTTTGCGGTCAATACAGCCGAAGGCTGCCGAGATTGCGACGACCCTGGGGTGATTTTGGGAGTCCCTGGGGTGACTCTGGGAGTCCCTGATGGGGACTCCGGGCCGACCCGGCGCCGGGACGGCGTAAAAAATCCGCCTCTCTTGGCGGACAAAAAAATTTTGACGGGAAGAATGATTTTTGATGGAAAAATTGACGCGCATCACCCCTTTTGAAAAACAGCGCTGCCTCTCCGCCATCGAAGGCCTGGCCGCGCGCTTGGAAAGCAATGCCACGCGCCTGCGCTGCAGCCACAACACGGCCGCCGGCGAGCGCAGCGCCATCGCCTTGAGCCGCGAGGCCCATGCTTTGCGCTGGGCCCTGCGGGAACTGCGGGCCGCGCCTGCCTGTACCCCGGAATGCGTTGATGGTGCTGGCGGGGGCGCCGCTCCCGGGACGGCACCCGCCGGCCCGTTGGGCCTGGGCCGGCCTCTTGTCAGTGCCGGCGGTTAAGTCTCTCTTCCTGCCGCCATGTCAGGGCCGCGCCCCATGGGGGCAAAGCCCGGCCCGGCTGCGGGCAGCGTCGGAAATCCCACCGGCAGAACCAGCGGGGCCAGCGCCATGGCCCCGGCCCGGCGGGCCCCCCTTTTCCTAATACTGACGCCCTATCCTGGCGCCCTCTCCCGGCGCCCTGCCCCGGTCCGGCGTGATCAAGACCAGGGGCCGGCCCTGCCGGACCCGCAAAAGGCTTGAAACCGCTAAATGGATTCACTAGGCTTTCAATTGGCTGGCGTCAGGCACGGCAGTAGTTCTTCCATTAGGGGAGACTGATGTTGTGCTTGACACGCGGGCCAAGGCTATGCAGGAAGAGCCAAAGGAATTGGCAAACATTGTGCAATGCAGTGTGACATCGCTCGTTAACCTTAAGAACGGATTATAAAGGACTGTGATGCAAGAGTTTTTTGTCAGACACAGCACCGTCGCCGAGCGCAACGTCGCACCAAGGGGGAATAGTGAGATGAACTGGCAAGATCTAATCAAGCCGCTTTCGCAAAGCATAGAACCGCAAAAACACAGCTTCACACCCACGCCCAAATGTCTGCGGGCCGCCGCCCAGGACGCGGTTTTCGCCGCCCGGGGCCGGGACATCCGCGACAGAGTCGGGGACGTGGAATTCAATAAAATGGTCGAGGACGAACTGACCATCATCATCAAGCGCTATGACGCGGTCGCGCAAAACGGCTGACCGGGTCGGGCCATAAGCAATCGGGGCCGATCCAAAGCGCGGCGGCCCCTCGAGGCCCCGGCACCACCACAAAAGCCATCGCCGGTCAATTGGCCCGGTCCTCATGTTCCACGGCTAATTAGTTAACCGGAACCTAATTAAGCAAAACCCGGCGCTTCCCCGCCCTTTTTTGTAACCTTGCTTTTCCCAAGCGGCCCGTTTCCCAAGCGGCCCGACTCCAAGACCCCAAAATCCCGCCGCCCCTCGGCCTCACCCGCAGCAAAAAATCGTCCCAATTAAAAATCCGCCCGCGCGGAAAAATCGCGGCGCCATGCTACCGACGGCACAGCTTAACAGATTGCAAGCTCTACGGGTTCCACCCAGAGAGCGAAACCATCGGGAAGTTTCCCGAAAACGCGTTAAATTTTCCGCCTAGCCCGCGCAAAATTCCCCTGCCCGCCTGCCAGTTGTGGTAGGCTGCGCTTATGGAATCGGTGGGCCCTGAATCCGTTGGATCATACCACGGGCGCATGATCGAATCGGTGGCAGGAGGCTGCAGCATCAAAAGACGGGGAATCGACAAGGTCCGGCAGGACGGCCCTAGGCTTCCGTGGCGACGGTTCCATTTTTGGAGCGCTGTCCGTTTTTTGGGCGTTATCCATTTTTGGGGTGGTTCGCTTTCGGAGCCGGCCATTTTCGGGTGGGAATTCACCGGGTAGCGGCCCATCGCGGCGGCTGAACCGTTTTCAGGAAGACCCGGAAAAGTTCAAGAAGTTCCGGGATGGTCTCAGGAAGGCCCACGGCAGTGTCAGGAAGGTCCAGGACAGTCTCGGAGAGATCCAAGACAGCGTCAGGAAGATTAGGTCAGGAAGACATGCATCAGTTGCCCCCCATATTCGGTCCAGGCGCCGGCCCGGGCGCGCGCCGCAAAGCCGGGCCAGGTCGTGCCCGGACGAGTGCCTGGCTTTTGTTCCTCGCCGCGCTGTTTGGCCTGACGGGGCTGCCCGCGGAACGGGCCGTTGCCGAGGAACGCATGCTGTCCTCGCCGGAGATTCAAGTGCTGCTGTCCGGCAACACGGCGCGCAGCCGCCTGAACGGCCCCACCCTGCAGTTTTTCGATCCTTCCGGCGTGACCTTATATCAGGGACAGGGCGCGGAAGGCCTGGTGGGTAAGTGGCGCATCGAACCGGGCAGCCATAACTATTGCATCCGCTGGGGCGGCGACGAGGACGGCTGGAGCTGCTATCACGTGCTCTCCGACGGCCGGCACTATTACTGGTATGCGCCCGACCGGGGAAAGGGCGAATACCGTGTCCCCTTCGTGATCATGAAGGGCAACGAGATGGCCCGCAACTAGGCTGCCCGGCCTTGACATTCCCGGCCTTGACATCTTAGGTAGGCGCCGCCTTCGCTCCGCCCTCAACGCCCCTATCCCCCTTCCCGCTTGTTGACCCGGACCACATAGAGGGCCGCCGCGAGGCCCAAAAGCGCCGAGAGCAGCATCATGCCCAGGAGCCCAACGGCACCGTTTTCTTCGGTGAGAACGGCGCCGGTGATGCCGGACATGAGGGCACCGCCGGCGACCGTCAGCGCGCCGGAGAGCCCCGACGCGCTGCCCGCCAGTTGGGGCCGCACGGACATGGCCCCGGAAATGCTGCTCGGCAGGGTAATGCCGTTGCCGATGCCGTAAAAGATGCAAGCCCCGAAGAGGGTGACCGGGTGAACCACGCCGCAGATCAAAAAGATCAGGCCCGCGAGCAAACCGAAGCCGGCCACCAGGCGCCCGGCGATCATCATGGTGGTCAGGTCGTGGCGGGCCGCGATTTTACCGGCGATAAAACTGCCCAGCACGAAGCCGATGGTGGTGCTGCCCAGATAGACCCCCAGTTCCGCCGCGGAGATGCCGAAGAACGCCCAGGCGACCAGGGGCGCGCCGCCCAAAAAGGCATAAAACCCCCCGATGGAAAAGCCCATGCAGAGGGAATAGCCCCAGAACCGCCGGGACGCCAGCAGCTCCGGATAACTCCGGAACTGGTCCAGCAGGGCCTTGCTCGGGTTCTTGTTGGTTTCCGCGAAATCAAACCAGCAAAGAACAAAAACCGCCAGGCCGAAAGCCAAAAAGGCCCAGAAACCGGCGCGCCAGCCAAAAAGCCCATCCAGGACACCGCCGAACAGGGGGCCAAGCAGGGGCGCGATGGCATAGACCATGCCCATATAGCCCATCAAACCGGCGGCTTCTTGTGCCCCCGAAATATCTCGGATGGCCGCGATGGTCACCGTATAGCCGGCAATGATGGCCGCCTGCATCATGCGAAAGACCAAAAAGGTAACGATATCGCCGGCCAGCAGACAGCCCATGGAGGCCAGGCAAAACAGCACCAGGCCCGAGAGGATCACCGGACGGCGCCCGAAACGGTCGGACAGGGGGCCCATGATCAGCTGCAGGACGGCGGTCATGGCAGCATAACCGGCGATGGAGAGGGTCACCACCCCATAGGGGGCGTCGAACGCCGCCGCAATGTTCGGCAGCGAAGGCAAAAACAGGTTCAAGGAGACGACCGAGAGGCCGCACAGCAAAACCAGCGTGATAAACCTGGGCTGGGCAGCGGGGCTCGGGCTCATGTCTTCTCCTCCTTATCTGTGCGGGAAACTCATGTGTGGGCGGCTGGTCGCCGGGAATTAGGCAAAAAAAACGCCCCCGTTTGTTTTCGGGGGCGCATGGGATGTGGATTTGGAATCCGCTACCGGTCCAAGCGCCTTTCTCCCACGACGACGACGATCTGTTTCATCTCAGCAGTTTCCCTAGATTGACAAGGGTAGGTTAGGCAGCGGCGCGCGGAGTGTCAACGACGGCAAGAGGGTTTGTGTCTTTCGCCGCCGAACCGATCTCACCTAAGCCACGTCCTTTGACGCCTCGCCCAGGGCGCGCATGACGATTTCCGGCTCTCGGTCGATGACAATGAGAAACGCCCGCGCAGCCCCGTCGGGTTGGCGGCGGCCTTGTTCCCAATTGCGCAGCGCGTTTGGGGAAAACCCAAAACGCGCGGCAAACTTCACCTGGGATAAACCGGTCTTGCTGCGGATCGCCTTAACATCAATGTCTTCAGGGACATGGACGACCGCGTCCACCGGCTCGCCACGGGCATAGGCCAAAGCCTCACGGGCGCCCTTGAGAATGCTGTCACCGGCTTTGCTCATGATTTTCGCTCCACTTGATAGCGTTTCCCCCATGCCCGCAATGTGAGCGGACATATTGAACAGCAACCTATCGGCCTTGCTCTCGATCCGGGAAATGCGTTCTTGGCCAAGGCCCAATCTTTCCGACAGTTGCGCCTAAGTCCCCTTTGAGGCTTTACGCAAGGCCCGAAGCGCCAACTGTTCCGCGACGATTCGGGCCGCGCCTTCTTCGACCTCTTTTCTGTCCGCCGGTGACAGCCGCGCCAACTTTTTTGCCAAATTTGTCATGGCTACTTTTACCAGGTTTCTTGATTGGGTTAAACAGCCGCCCTCACCCCTTTTTGCGCAGAACAAAGCGGCGCGCGCGCAGGGGCATGTCGAGGGGGCCGGGGAAGCGCTGGGCGTAGGCTTGCCGTTGCGGCCCGGTCAGCTTAGCCCGGTCAAAGGCCCCTTGGGAGGTGCCTTCCAGCCAGCCGTAGAAATCGTCCAGGCCGGTATAGTGCAAGTCCACGGTCAGGGTTTCCAGAAGATCGATCTCCAACGGCGTGGGCGCGATGGCGTCGCGCCAGGCGGCCGTGTTCATGAAATTGTTCTCCGCCTTGTGCTCCTCGCCGAGGGGCATCAGGGTGAGAAACTCCAGGATGAGCGGCGGGACCGCGTCCAGGAACTCGGCCACGAAACGGCCGCCGGGGCGCAGGATCCGGGCGGCTTCGCGGAACATGCCCCGGGGCGCCAAGATCCAGTGCACGGAATAGTTGGCGTAAATCAAATCCACCGAGGCATCGGCCAGTCCCGGCATGGCCTCGGCCTTGGCTTCTTCATAACACAGCTGGGTCAGAGCCGGGTCCCGCTTGGCCTCAGCTTCGGCCAGGCGGGCCGGGGAAGGGTCGATGCCCACGACACGACCTTGACCACCCACCCGGCGGGCCAGTTCAACGGTCAAGGTGCCCGTGCCGCAGCCCAGGTCCACCACCGACTGGCCCGGCCGGGGGTCGGCAAAGTCGATCAGAGCCAAGCCTTGGCTATGTTGCCAACGGCTGAACTTGGCGTATTTGCGGGCCAGATCCTTGGTGTCCCTTTGGGCACCGGCAGTTGAGTCAGACAAAGCGTCCCTCTTATTATGAACCGACTGGTTTTCTAGGCGGCGATAGGTGGCGGGATCAGGACCAGCTTGCCCACATAGGTTTTGGCCAGGAAGTCCGCCTGGGCCTGGGCGATGTCCCCCAGCGGGTAGCTGCGCGACACCACCGGCCGGATCTCCCCCCGCTCGATATAACCGACAAGGTTTTCGAATACCACATCCTCTTGAAAGGTGCAGCCGTAAAGGGTCAGATCCTTCAGATAGAGGGTGC
>JANQKX010000157.1 GCA_028280915.1 Kiloniellaceae bacterium | reverse complement strand
CCGGATTGGCCGGGTTGTTGGGCACCAGCTTGCAGATGCGATCCACCTGGGGATAGGGCATCTCCAGCACCCGGCCCACGTCCCGCAGGGCAGCGCGGGCCTGCAGCTTTCCGAAGGTGATGATCTGGGCCACCCGGTCGCGGCCGTATTTGTTCTGCACATAGCGGATGACTTCGTCCCGCCGGTCCTGGCAAAAGTCGATGTCGAAGTCCGGCATGGAAATGCGCTCGGGATTCAAGAAGCGCTCGAAGAGCAGGCCCCAGCGCAAGGGGTCCAAATCCGTGATGGTCAAGGACCAGGCCACCACAGAACCGGCGCCGGACCCGCGCCCGGGGCCCACGGGAATTCCCTGGTTCTTGGACCACTGGATAAAATCGGCAACGATCAGGAAGTATCCGGGAAAACCCATCTGCTCGATCACGCCCAGCTCGAAGACCAACCGCTCAAGGTAGGGCGCCGCCGCGGCCTTGCGGGACTCGTCGTCCATGCCGGGCTCGTAGACGTGGGCTTCCAGGCGGTGTTCCAGGCCGGTCTGCGCTTGGTTGCGGAGCTCTTCCGCCTCGCTGCGGCCCTCTTCGGTGGGAAAGGCCGGCAAGATGGGCTTCACCCGATCGGGGAAATAAGCGCAGCGCTGGGCGATGACGAGGGTGTTGGCGACCGCCTCGGGCAGATCGGCAAAGAGGTCCCGCATTTCGCCCGCCGATTTGAGACGATGTTCCGGGGTCAGGCGGCGGCGATCGTCGCTGGACACATAGGTGCTGCCGGCGATGCACAGCAGGGCATCGTGAGGCTCGAAATCCTCGCCGCGGGGAAAGTAACACTCGTTGGTGGCCACCAGGGGCACGTCCTGGGCATAGGCCAGATCGAGAAGCGCGTTTTCGATGGCCTGCTCATGGGCCAGGCCGTGGCGCTGGATCTCCATGTAGAGGCGGTCGGGGAAGATGCTCTTCAGGCGGGCCAGGGCCGCGGCCGCCGCTTCTTGCTGGGAACTGATCAGGCAGCGGCCGATCTCCCCTTGCATGCCGGCCGTGAGGGCGATCAGTCCGCCAGACAAGGCGGCCAAGCGGTCAAAGCCCACCTGGGGCGGCTCGCCCGGCTCGGTCTCCAAAAAGGCGTCCGACACCAAGGTCATGAGGTTGAGGTAACCGGCCTCGTTTTGCACCAGCAAGACCAGTTCGTCGGGCGGCGGCCGGGTGCCGTTGCGGTTCCCCTCCCCGTCCCGGCTGATCGCCAGCTGGCAGCCGATGACCGGCTGCAGTCCGGCCCCCTGGGCGGCCAGGGAAAATTCCAGGGCACCGAAGAGGTTGCCGCTGTCGGTCACCGCCACGGCCGGCATGGCCTCGGCCTGGCAGAACTTCACCAGGTCCTTGATCTTGATGGCCCCTTCCGAGAGGGAATAGGCCGAATGCAGGCGGAGATGAACGAAGGGGGCGTGGGACATAGCGGCCACAACATTTCATCAAATGAGGCGAGAGTCGATGCTGTGAAAAATCGGGAAAGCGGGGATATCTCGCAGCGAGTCAAGCACCGTTTTTAAATTATGAGGTCCGCGATTCAGTCCAATGGGTCTCGAGCACCTGGCCGTTTTCCAGGCGCAGCACCCGGTCCATGCGGCCGGCAAGGGCCAGGTTGTGGGTGGCGATGAGGGCGCCCAGGTTGGAGTCGCGGACCAGGCGCAGCAGGATATCGAAGACGCCGTCGGCGGTATCCGGATCGAGATTACCGGTGGGCTCGTCGGCCAGGAGGTAGCGGGGCTGGTTGGCCAGGCCGCGGGCGATGGCGACCCGCTGCTGCTCGCCGCCGGACAGACGGGCCGGGCGATGACTGGCCCGCTCCGAGAGGCCGACCCGCTCCAGCAGGTCGGCGGCGCCTTTTTTGGCCTCACTCTTGCGCTTGCCGGCAATCATCTGGGGCAGGACGATGTTTTCCAAAGCGGAAAATTCCGGCAGCAAGTGATGGTACTGATAGACGAAGCCCACCGTCTGGCGGCGCAGGGCCGTGCGCCGGTTGTCGCTCAAGCGGCCCGTGGCTTCGCCGTCCAAATAAACCTCGCCCGTGTTGGGCCGCTCCAACAAACCGGCGATGTGCAGCAGGGTGGATTTGCCCGCCCCCGAGGGGCCTACCAGGGCCACCAGTTCCCCTGGCTGGAGATCA
The DNA here is from genome assembly GCA_028280915.1 of Kiloniellaceae bacterium. GTDB lineage: Bacteria > Pseudomonadota > Alphaproteobacteria > Kiloniellales > Kiloniellaceae > JANQKX01. The sequence continues at coordinate 1,615 of JANQKX010000157.1, read as the reverse complement.
AAGGATACCTGACGCAGGATCTCCAAGCTTTGCCCTGCCTGACGGAAGGTGCGGCCGATACCTTCGACGCTAAGACCACTACTTTCGGGGCCAACGTTTTTGGGGCTGCCGTTCGCCGGTTCACTCATAGCGCAAGGCCTCGACCGGATCGAGACGCGCCGCCCGCCAGGCCGGCAGGAGGGGCGCCAAAAAGGACCAGAACAGGGCCATGCCCACCACCTGGATCACCTCGGAGGGGTCCACGATGGCCGGCAGTTGAGACAGGAAATAGATCTCGTCGGAGAACAGCTCCGTGCCCGTCAGTCCCTGGAGCCATTGGCGGATGGTCTCGATGTTCTTGGAAAAGGCGAGACCTAGGACAAAGCCGAACAAGGTGCCCAGGACCCCGATGGAGGCACCGCTGAGGAAAAAGATCCGCAGAATGGTACCCCGCGTCGCCCCCATGGTGCGCAGGATGGCAATGTCCCGGCCCTTGTCCTTCACCAGCATGGTCTGGCCCGATAGGATATTAAAAGCGGCCACCAGGATGATCAGGGACAAGATCAAGAACATGACGTTGCGCTCGACCTGGATGGCGTTGAAAAAGCTGGCGTTGGAGCGCTGCCAATCCAGGGCGTTCACCCCCGGCCCCGCCGCCGTCAACAGATCGCCACGCAGGTCGTCCAAATCCTCCGGATCGTTTAGGAAAACCTCCACCGCATTGACCACGTTCGGCAGCTTGAAGAACAGCTGGGCCGCTTCCAACGGCATATAGACAAAATTGCTGTCATATTCGGACATGCCCACGTTGAAGAGGGCCGCGATACGGTAACTTTTCAGCCGGGGCAAGGAGCCGATCACGGTGGTATTGCTCTTGGGCGAGACCAGGGTGATGGAATCCCCCACCCGCTTGCGCAGCTTACGCGCCAAGCCTGTGCCGATCATCACCACACTGTCGCCCTGGAACTCATCCAGGGAGCCTTGCACAATGTTGTCGGCGATCAGGGGGCGGTCCATCAGGTCTTCCTGGCGCATCCCCCGCACCAGGGCGCCGGTCGCCGAGTCCTCCGCGGTGACCATGACCTGGCCTTGGATTTGCGGGGTGGCCATGTCCACGCCCGTAATGGCCAGAATGCGGGCCGCCACGTCGTCGTATTCCGGAATGATGGACTGGCTGCCGTAGATGGTGAAATGGCCGTTCACGCCCAGAATGCGCCCCAGAAGCTCCTGGCGGAAGCCGTTCATGACCGCCATGACGATGATCAGCGTGGCAACCCCCAGGCCGATACCCAAAAAGGAGAAGCCGGCGATGACGGATACAAACCCCTCCTCCCGGCGCGACCGCAGATAGCGGATGGCCACCAATCGTTCAAAGGCGGAAAAAATCATGACCTGGATACGCCGCTCTCATTCAGCCCAGTGGTTTCGGATCGGCTTGGAGTCACCGACCGGTCAGCACGAAACCGCCTTATATGGGATGGCCTGGGCCTTGTCTATGCAGGCTTTGTTCATGTGGGGGTTTAGCACGCGGACCGGACTAGGTGTTCAGTCCCGTAGAGTGATGGAATGGACTTCTTGTGAATCGTCTTGGTTCATCCGTCCAGCATTTTGCGATGAATTCGAACGGCGTTAGGCC
>JANQKX010000073.1 GCA_028280915.1 Kiloniellaceae bacterium | reverse complement strand
CCCCGGCCGGCGGCGGCCGACAACGACCCCCATTCCCTGCGCCTGGAAAAGGCCATCGCGGTGGACGCGGTGGACGTCTCCGAGCAGGAAATCCGCGATGCCCGGCGGGCCTACTACGGCAACGTCTCCTACGTGGACGACTGGGTGGGCCGTCTGATGACCACCCTGGCGGACTGTGGCCTGGACGAGTCCACCACGGTGATCTTCGTGGCCGACCACGGCGACATGCTGGGCGAGCGGGGCCTTTGGTACAAGATGAGCTTTTACGAGTGGTCCGTGCGGGTGCCCCTGATCATCGCCGCGCCCCAACACTTCGGCCCGGGCCGGGTGACCCAGGCCGTGTCCCAGGTGGACGTCACCCCCACCCTGATGGACCTGGCGTCGCAAACGGGCGCGGGCGAGGCGCCCCGGCCCATCGATCCCCTGGACGGGCGCAGCCTGGCGGCCCTGTGCCGCGGCGATACGGCGGGCGACCCGGACCTGGCGGTCAGCGAATACATGGCCGAGGCCACGGCCGCGCCCATTCTCATGCTGCGCCGGGGCCCCTTGAAGTACACCTGCTGCCCCGGCGACCCGGAACAGCTCTTCGATCTGGCCACTGACCCCGATGAACTCAGCAACCTGGCGGGCGATCCGGCAAAAGCGACGGTGCTGGAGGATTTCCGTGCCCAGGCGGCGGCCCATTGGGACGCGGAGGATCAGCGCCAGAAGGTCATCGCCGACCAGGCCCGCCGGCGTTTCATCGGCGAGGCGCTGCGGCAAGGGCGCTATACCCCCTGGGATCATCAGCCGCAGAGCAACGCGGCCGATCAATACACCCGCTCCCACATGGAGCTGACCGCCTTCGACTACGAATCCCGCTTCCCCCGGCCGCGGCCATTCAACCCCCGTTGGAGCTGATTTTGAGGGTGCGAAAGCCGTCGTTTCCCTGACCCCTCACAAAGATTTAACCGCCCCGGCCGCACCGGTGGCGGATCTGGAATTGGGCTTGTCGGAAACAGGCCATAGCGCTAGGTATACCAGGACTATACCAACCCAGCATCCCTTAAACTCCGGAGTTTTCCATGCCCAAGAGCGATATTGAAATAGCGCGTGAAGCGCAGATGGCACCCATTGCCCAGGTTGGCGAGAAGGTCGATATCCCGGCTGAGCACCTGCTGCAGTACGGGCCCCACAAGGCCAAGGTTTCCTTTGACTTCATCAACCAGGTGCAGCAGGACCGGCCCGAAGGCAAGCTGATCCTGGTGACGGCGATCACCCCCACTCCGGCGGGCGAGGGCAAGACCACCACCACCGTGGGCCTGGGCGACGGCCTGAACAAGATCGGCAAGCGGGCCATGATCTGCCTGCGCGAGCCTTCCCTCGGCCCTTGCTTCGGCATGAAGGGTGGCGCCGCCGGCGGCGGCTATGCCCAGGTGGTGCCCATGGAGGACATCAACCTTCACTTCACCGGCGACTTCCATGCCATTGGTATCGCTCACAATCTTCTCGCCGCGTTGATCGACAACCACATCTATTGGGGCAATTCCCTGGGCTTCGACAGCCGCCGCATCGCCTATAAGCGGGTGGTGGACATGAACGACCGGGCCCTGCGTTCCATCAACGTGTCCCTGGGCGGCGTGGCCAACGGCTTCCCCCGCGAGGACGGCTTCGACATCGTGGTGGCCTCGGAAATCATGGCCATCTTCTGCCTGTCCAAGGACCTGGACGACCTCTCCGAGCGCATCGGCAGCATGGTGGTGGGCTATACCCGCGACCGCAGCCCGATCCACGCCCGCGACCTGAAGGGCCCCGGCCCCATGGCCGTTTTGCTGAAGGACGCCCTGGCGCCCAACCTGGTGCAGACCCTGGAGAACAACCCGGCCTGCGTGCACGGCGGCCCCTTCGCCAACATCGCCCACGGCTGCAACTCGGTGATCGCCACCAAGACCGCCCTGCGCCTGGCCGATTACGTGGTGACCGAGGCGGGCTTCGGCGCCGACCTGGGCGCGGAGAAGTTCTTCGACATCAAATGCCGCAAGGCCGGCCTGGACCCCAAGGCGGCGGTGATCGTCGCCACTGTGCGGGCGCTCAAGATGCACGGCGGCGTGGCCAAGGATCAACTGGGCGAGGAAAACGTGGCCGCGGTGCGCGAGGGTTGCTCCAACCTGGCCCGGCATATCTCCAACGTGCAGTCCTATGGCGTGCCCGTGGTGGTCGCCATCAACCAGTTCATCAACGACACCGACGCGGAAATGGCCGCCATCACCGAGGTGGTCGAGGGCCTGGGCTGCAAGGCCATCGTCGCCAGCCACTGGGCCAACGGCGGCGAGGGCACCATCGAGCTGGCCAATCACGTGGTCGGCCTGGTGGACGGGGACACGGCCAAGTTCGCGCCCCTCTACCCCGACGACATGCCGCTGGTGGAAAAGATCCGCACCGTGGCCACCAAGCTCTATGGCGCCGACGACATCCAGATGGATGCCAAGGTGGCCAAGCAGCTGGCTGACCTGCAAAAGGACTACGGCCACTTCCCCGTTTGCATGGCCAAGACCCAGTACAGCTTCTCCACCGATCCCAACGCCAAGGGCGCCCCCTCGGGCCACACCATTCCCGTTCGCGAGGTTCGCCTCTCGGCCGGCGCCGGATTCCTGGTGGTGATCTGCGGTGAAATCATGACCATGCCCGGCCTGCCAAGAGTTCCGGCGGCCAACAACATCTACCTCAACCAAGCCGGCGAAATCGAAGGCCTGTTCTAGGCCTCCCGCCGGCGGGCGGGCGCATTGCGCCCCTTCGTTGAACCAAAAATAGAGAGCGTCTGTTTCGGCAGGCGCTCTTTTTTTGCGCAAGCCTTTGCGTTTGTTGACATGGACAAAGTCCGATGAATTGACGACACCATCGGTGGGTTGCATAGTCGGAACCCGACCGATCTTTCCCAACAAGAGCAAAGGAAAACCACCATGCCGTTTGACCAAAAGAGCCTGGATGACCTGGCCGCCCGCTATACCGATGCTTGGAATTCCAAGGTGCCCGAGAAGGTAGCGGGGTTTCATCTGGCCAGCAGCCGGATCTGCATCAATCGCGGCGAACCCTCGGTGGGCCATGAGGGGCTAACGGCCATGGCGGCGGGCTTTCACGCGGACGTGCCGGATCTGGCCTTGCGTTGTGACGGGATCCGCGGGGCGGGGGATCACGTGGTTTATCTCTGGACCTTCACCGGGCATCACGCGGCCACCGGCAACCCCCTCAGCGTCAGCGGTTGGGAAGAATGGGAGCTGGACGGCGATCTGAAAATCACCTCGTCTTTGGGATGGTTCGACGGGGACGACTATCAGCGCCAGGTAGATGGCGCTTAGGACTAAGGAAGGGGAGGTCCGTTTAGCTTGGTTTCGGGTTCTTTAGGGACCAAAAAACACCGAAACGAAAGCCCTATTCGATGGTCACATTGGCCCCCGGCGGCAGGCGGTCCCAGGGGTAGCCGTCTTTGGCCAGCTCGTAGGCCCGGTCATAGAGCGCGTTCATGTATTCCGGGTCGAAGGGCTCGTCGCTGGCCAGGTCGAAGTCGTCGGGGATGTAAGCCAGGTAGTACTCGCCGCCGTCCCGCTGGGTGAGGAAATAGATCTGATAGAGGTCGCCCAGGCCCTGGGTCCTGATCAGTGAATCGATTGAGGTGGCGGCGATCTCGAAGATATTGGCGTCCACCGGTTTCCACTCGGGTACCAGCTGGGCGTTGCGGATCACATAGATCTTGGGCGGCGCTGTCACCTCCACCTTCTCCAGGATGGCGCCCAGGTCCAGGGAGGTGGGGTAGACGAAGACCTGGGACACCGTACCTCCGTCCACGTGCATTTCGTCGTACCAGGTGCCGTTGGCGTTCACGCGGATCAGAACCGGCGGGAAGGCGCCGGGAATCGAGGCGGAGGCCAGCAGTACGTCCACGATCAGCTTTTGCTTTTCCGGGTAGTCGCTGGCGGCGATGGCCGTGATGTTCCAGATCACCGGCCGGCGGGCGTCCAGGTTGGTGGTACCGATGAAGAGGCGCCGGCCCTGACGGTAGGCTTGGGCCATTTCCCGCAGCATGTCGTCATTCATGTAGCGATCAATGATGGCGCGCAGCTTTTCCGTGTCCACGGCGGCGTCGCTGGTGGCGATGACGGTCCAGCCGCGGGTCTCCAGCAGGTCCTCGGTCTCCAGGGTGGTATAGACCTCACGGAGCTGCGCGTCGTATTCCGGCCCCAAAAAGGCGAAAGGCGCGATCAGGGCGCCCGTGCTGATGCCCGTGACGATCAGGAATTCCGGCCGGGTGCCGGACGCGGTCCAGCCGTTTATCAGGCCGGCGCCAAAGGCCCCGTTCTGGCCGCCGCCCGAGACCGCCAGGTAGTGATGCTGCCCGTTGAACCAGGACGGCAAGTGGGTTTTGAGATCTTCCTTGGAGGCGGTCCTTAAACGATCCAGGAGAAACTCCGGCGCCTCGTCGCCCCAAAAGCGGGCCTCCTCCGGCAGACCCGGAATACTTGCCGCGTTGGCGTTGGACTGGGGCAGGGGATTGCGCTCGGGCACCGTGCCGCAGCCGGCCAGCCAAAGGCAAACCCCGATAGCGCCCCACACCACTCGCACCATGGATCTCATCCCGCTCTCCCTGAATATCGATCATTCCAATCGGATTAAGTGTAACCGGAAAAATCCGATCTGCCCAATGGCCTTGGTGGCCATTAATGTGAAAAGGGCGCCCTTGTTCTTGGGTCTTTGTTCCGGCCCATGAAGCTGCTATTTCACAGGGCGGGAAGGGTTGCTTGGACTGGCCGAAGGCGATGGAGAGGAAAAAGGGGCGTGTCAGTGCTGAATGAGACCGCGTGGACATCCCGCTTTGCCGAGTTGCGGGGCCTGGCGCCGGAGGACCTGCGCCTGCTCGAGACCCAGGCCCGAAAGGTCGAGTTGCCGGCCGGGCAAGTGGTCTTCGCGCCGGGGAAAAAGCCCGACAGCTTTCTGCTTCTTCTCGACGGTGTTGTTCGGGTTCAACAGACCGCGGCGAGCGGCCGGGAAATCATCCTCTTTCGGGTCTCGGGCGGTGAAAGCTGTATCATGACGACGGCGTGTCTGTTGTCGGACGAGGACTATGTGGCCGAGGGCGTGACGGAGACCGCGGTGACGGCGGTTGCCCTTCCCAAACCCCAGTTCGATCAGCTCATGGCCCGCTCGACCGGGTTCCGCCGTCTCGTCTTTTCCCGATACGCGACCCGGATGATGGATTTGCAACGCCTTGTCGAGAGTGTCGCCTTCGAGCGCTTGGACAAGCGCCTGGCCCACAAGCTCTTGCAGTTGGCCGGCGATGACGGTGTCCTGGAGATGACCCATCAGGCCCTGGCGGTGGAACTGGGCACCGCCCGGGAGGTGGTCAGCCGGGTCTTGAAGCAGTTCGCCGAACGGGGCTTGGTGGATATGGGCCGGGGCGCGACCCGGATCACCGACCGCGCGGCTCTGCTGTCTATAGCCGAAAAAGAATAACGCGCATTCCGGAATCTTTTGTTTTGGCCCGGTGACAAAGTCACCGACGGCAGGCGCCTCCCGCCTCTAGGCTCCCCGCAAGTCTCTCCCATGACGCCGGGCCCCGGCCCCGCGTCATTCAGACATGAAAGGAGCGCGCGATGCGCGGTGTGACATCTGTCCTTGCGGCTGTCCTGTGCGGTTTCGCCCTGATCACGGCGGCCTGGGCGGCGCCCCTTCCCACGGATCCGAAAAAACAGACCGCCTGGGGCCTCTATCTGACCGCCGCCGAGGCCTATGAGATGAAGCAGGCCCAAAGCGACAAGGTGCTGTTCGTGGACGTCCGCGACCCCATCGAGATCATGTTCACGGGCTTTACCGACGTGGTGGATGTGAATATCCCCTTCCTGCTCGCGGACCGCGGCCAATGGAATGGGGAAAAGTCGGTTTTCCTCATGGCGCCGAACCCGGATTTTGAAACCGGCATTGCCGGGGCGCTCGCCGCCCGCGGCCTCGGCAAGGACACGCCGGTGATACTCATGTGCCGCTCGGGCGGAACCCGCGGGGCGCCCTCGGCCCATGCCCTGGAGGGCAAGGGATACGAGCGCGTCTATGTGGTGGTCGACGGCTTCGAGGGCGGAAAGATCAAATCGGGCGATCAAAAGAATTGGCGCCTCGTGAACGGCTGGAAAAATTCCGGCCTGCCGTGGAGCTATAAGCTGAACAAGGAAAAGATGTACGGGATGAACTAAGCGCCCCGGTTCTGCCCTTTTCACTAACGACTCAATTTTTTCGTCACCGTTAAATCCGGAGTGCGACTCATGAGAATCCGCAACCTAATCAATCACTGCATTTTTGCTATGACACTTATGGTGGGGGTCGCCCTGGCGGGAGCGGGGCCGGCGAAAGCCGGTGACGGCATGGAAAACATGCTCGTCATCCTCACATCCCCCGAGGTGGAGACCCAGGCCATGGCCCTGGTGCTCTCCAATCATTCGGCCAAGCTGGGCACCAAGGTTCACCTGCTGCTGTGCGGCCCCGCCGGCGACATCGCCCTTCTGGAGCCGCCCGAGCAGTCGCAAAAAGTGGTGACCCCC
>JANQKX010000035.1 GCA_028280915.1 Kiloniellaceae bacterium | reverse complement strand
TGCACGTCTATCGCACCCATCGCTGCGGGGCCCTGCGGCTCTCCGACAGTGGCGCCACCGTCCGTCTGTCCGGTTGGATTCACCGCAAGCGGGACCACGGCCAATTGCTGTTCGTGGACTTGAGGGACAGCGACGGCCTGACTCAGTGCGTGGTGGACGTGTCCAGCGCGATTTTCCCCATCTTGGAAGAAGCGCGCTTGGAAAGTGTCATTACGGTCACCGGCCAAGTGGTGACCCGCACGCCCGACACGGTTAACCCCAACCTGCCCACCGGCGAGATCGAAGTGGCGGTCTCGGAAGTGACTCTGCAGTCCAAGGCCGACATGCTGCCCTTGCAGGTCAACTCCGAGGAGGACACGGGCGAGGACATCCGCTTGCGCTACCGCTATTTGGACCTGCGGCGGGAGAAGATGCAAAAGAAGATCCGCCTGCGCAGCGATATCATCAATTCAATCCGCCGGCGCATGGTGGAACAGGGTTTCCGGGAGTTCCAAACCCCCATCCTGACGGCCAGCAGCCCGGAAGGGGCCCGGGACTATCTGGTGCCAAGCCGGCTGCACCCGGGCAAGTTTTACGCCTTGCCCCAGGCGCCGCAAATGTTCAAGCAGCTGCTCATGGTGGCCGGCTTCGACCGCTATTTCCAGATCGCCCCCTGTTTCCGTGACGAGGACAGCCGCGCCGACCGCTCGCCGGGTGAGTTTTATCAGCTCGATTTCGAGATGAGCTTCGTCACGCAAGATGATGTTTTTGCAGCCATCGAGCCGGTTCTCTTCGGGGTGTTCGACGAGTTCGCCGATGGCCGGGAGGTGAGCCCGGCGCCCTTTCCCCGCATCGGCTTCGAAGAGGCCATGCTGAAGTACGGCAGCGACAAGCCCGACCTGCGCAACCCCATCGTGATCAGCGACGTGACCGAGGCCTTCCGGGGCTCCGGTTTCGGCATCTTCGCCAAGGCCGTGGACAAGGGCGCGGTGGTGCGGGCGATTCCGGCGCCGGGCGCGGCCGCCAAGCCGCGGAGCTTTTTCGACAAGCACAACGACTGGGCGCGGGCCGAGGGGGCCGCGGGCCTGGGCTACATTATCTATGGCGAAGATGGCGAGCCCCGGGGCCCCATCGCCAAGAACCTGGCGGCCGAACCCCTGGCGGCGATCAAGGAGACCGCCGGTCTGAAGGACGGGGACGCGGTGTTTTTCGCCTGCGACAAGGCCGGTGCGGCGGCCAAGTTCGCCGGCGCGGTGCGCATTCGCCTGGGCGACGACCTGGACCTCTTGGAAAAGGGTGTCTTCCGCTTCTGCTGGATCGTGGATTTCCCCATGTACGAGCTGAACGAGGACACGGGCCAGGTGGAGTTCAGCCACAACCCCTTTTCCATGCCCCAAGGAGGGCTCGGGGCCCTGGAGACCCAGGACCCTCTGAACATCAAGGCCTATCAGTACGACATCGTGTGCAACGGGACCGAGCTGTCGTCGGGGGCGATCCGGAACCACCTGCCCGAGGTCATGTACAAGGCCTTTGAGATTGCCGGCTATCCAGCGTCGGAGGTGGAGGCCCGCTTCGGCGGCATGCTCTCCGCGCTGAAGTTCGGCGCCCCGCCCCACGGCGGTTCCGCGCCGGGCATCGACCGCATCGTCATGTTGCTGGCCGACGAGCCCAACCTGCGGGAGGTGGTGGCCTTCCCCATGAACCAGCGGGCCGAGGATCTGATGATGCACGCCCCGGCGGAGGTTTCCGAGCGCCATCTGCAGGAACTGCACCTGCAATTGGACCTGCCGCCGGAATAAAGCGTCGTGGAACTGAGCGGCATCGAAACGGGCTTGGTGGCCTTTGCGACGCTGTTCGCCACCATCGGCCCCTTTGACGTGGCCATCGTCTTCGCCTCGCTGACGGGCGACCTGACGCCGCGGGAGCGCACCAAGGCGGCGGTCAAGGGCACCGTGGTGGCCGCGCTCATCCTCTTCGCCTTTGCCTTTTTCGGCGAATCGATCCTGAAGGTGTTCGGCATTACCTTGCCGGCCCTG
>JANQKX010000683.1 GCA_028280915.1 Kiloniellaceae bacterium | reverse complement strand
GCGGCAATGGCGGAAATGTTTTGATCCCGCCCGGCGCCATAAACCAGGGTCGGCCGCAGCAGGGTCCAGGGAATGCCCCGCTCGTCGCCAAAGCCCTGCAGCGCCGCTTCGCCCGCCAGCAAGCGCTGGGCCAATCGATCCTCCTCCGGATCGGGGCTCTGCGCCTTCACCGCCGCGCTGGTGGAACTGAAAGCGACCACCTGGGCACAGGCCGCGAGGGCGGGAAAGACCGGCGGCAGCAGCCACAAGGGCACCATGGAAAAGACCACCGCCCCATCGGGCGCCCGCCAATTTCCCGGCATTGCCAGGTCCAGCCGATGCCAAGAGATCTGACCGGCCCCAACAGCCCCATCGGGAGGCTGGCGCGAGATAGCCTGCACCGTCCAGCCGTCCAATCGCAAACGGGCGATCAGATAGGGCCCGATCAGCGACGTCGCGCCAAAAACCACAGCTTTTCGCCCCATCGTTCTCCCCAAAACGCTCTGCCGGCAACCACGACGCTCCTTATAAAAAAGCGTTCCGCCGTCGTCTAATTGTCTATAGTGTTGCGCGGCCTTACCAAGGAAAATTCATCGCAATAATTCAACACCTGGAGAGACCCGGTGGGAGAACTCGGATCAGACCTTAGTGAAAGCGCGGAATCTTCCGCCCTGTCCGGTCATGCCCGCGCGCTCGGCGAGAAAATCGCCGCCCGCACCGCCCGGGTCGCGGTCCTGGGGCTGGGTTATGTGGGTTTGCCCCTTTTGCTGGCCTTTCATCGCGGCGGTTTTCCCGTGCTCGGCTTTGACGTGGACGCGGGTAAGCTGGATCAACTCGCCGCCGGCCGGTCGTACTTCAAGCACATCCCAGACGATCAGATCGCCGCGCTCCAGTCCTCCGGTCGCTTCGAGGGCTCGAACCGGGAAGCAGACTTGGCCCGGGCCGATGTCTTGATCATCTGCGTGCCCACCCCCCTCACCCCCGAGCGGGAGCCCGATCTGAGCTACGTGACCGACACCGTGCGCTCGGTGACGGCCCATCTGCGTCCCGGTCAGCTGATTGTCTTGGAATCCACCACCTATCCCGGCACCACGGCCGAGGTGGTTGCCCCTCTCCTGGCGGAAAGCGGCCTAGCCCTGGATCATGACCTCTTCCTCGCCTATTCCCCGGAGCGGGAAGATCCGGGCAACACCACCTTCACCACGCAAAACATCCCCAAGGTCGTGGGCGCCGACAGCGCGATTGCCTTGGACCTGGCCAATAACCTCTACAGCCAGGTGATCCCCGTCACCGTGCCCGTTTCCAGCGCCGCCACGGCGGAAGCGGTGAAACTTACGGAGAACATTTTTCGCGCGGTCAACATCGCCTTGGTCAACGAGCTAAAGGTGGTTTACGCCGCCATGGGCCTGGACGTCTGGGAGGTGATCGAAGCGGCCAAGACCAAACCCTTCGGCTACATGCCGTTCTACCCCGGCCCCGGGCTGGGTGGGCATTGCATCCCCATCGATCCCTTTTACCTCACCTGGCGGGCCCGGCAGGACGGCATCGCGACCCGCTTCATCGAGCTGGCTGGCGAGATCAACACGGGCATGCCCACCTACGCCATCTCCCAGTTGCGCACCGCCTTGGACACCCGCTTCGGCACATCCCTCTCCCAGGCGAAAATCCTGCTCATCGGCATGGCCTACAAAAAAAACGTCGACGACACCCGCGAGAGTCCGGCGCTGGAGATCATGAGCCAGCTGCTGCAGCGAGGCGCGGAGGCTCACTACCACGACCCCCATGTGCCCCGCATTCCGCGCACCCGTAAGCACCCTCAGTTGGAGGGCCGCCAATCGGCTGCCTTGACGCCGGCACTGCTGCGCGCCTGCGATGCCGTGCTGATCTGCACCGACCATGATGATGTGGATTACCAAATGATCGCCCAGGAAGCGCCCTTGGTGGTGGATACGCGCAACTGCGTGCCCAAGGGTACCAACGTCGTCACCGCTTGAGGGTTGCCGCGCCCATGCCCTCCGGTCCCGCCCCCTATCTGGCAACGGAGCCGCCGCCCAGCCCGCCTTTTTGGGCCCGCACGGCGCTGAGGCTCTATCGCATCGCCAGCCAATTGGGGACACCTTTGGTGGGCCATCTGCTGAAAAAGCGCAGCGGTCGGGGCAAGGAAGACCCGGCACGCATCGACGAGCGTTTCGGCATCGCCGGCGTGCCCCGTCCCGAAGGCCGGCTTTTGTGGATTCACGCCGCCAGCGTGGGCGAGGCTCTGTCCACCATCGCCCTCATCGACCGGCTGGGGCGGCAATGGCCCCGCCTGGCCATCCTGGTGACCACCGGCACGGTTACCTCGGCCCAGCTCATGGCCAAGCAACTGCCACCCGGGGTCATCCACCAGTTCATTCCCGTGGACACCGCCGCCGCCGTGGACCGCTTCTACAACCATTGGCGGCCCGATCTGGCCTTTTTGGTGGAATCGGAGATTTGGCCCAACCTGCTGCTGGCCGCCCAAGCACGGGATGTGGACCTGGTGCTCATTAACGGCCGCATGTCACCGCGCTCCTTTGGCTCCTGGTCCCGGGTGCGGCCGGTGATCCGTAAGCTGCTGGGCTGTTTTTCCATGATCTTCGCCCAGTCCCCCGAGGATGAGGCCCGTTTCAAGGATCTGGGGGCCCCACACACCGCCTGCGTAGGTAACTTGAAATTCGCCGCCCCGCCCCTTGCCGCCGACTCCAAGGAACTTCAGGCCATCGAACTGGCCCTGGCCGCCCGGCCCCGCTGGCTCGCCGCCTCCACCCATCCCGGCGAGGAAGAAGTGATCGCCGAGGCCCACGGCCTCATCAAGCAACAGCACCCGGACATCGTCACTATCCTGGCGCCGCGCCATCCCAACCGGGGCGCGGAGATTGCCCAGCTGCTCGCCGCCCAGGGTCTCACCGTGGCCCGCCGCAGCCAAGGAGAGGCGGCCGGCCCTGATACGGACATCTATCTGGCCGATACCCTGGGCGAGATGGGGCTGTGGTTCCGCGCCGCGGAGGTGGTTTTCCTCGGCGGTACCTTCGCCCCCATCGGCGGCCACAATCCCCTGGAGCCGGCCAAGCTGAACTGCGCCGTGCTCTTCGGGCCCGACTACCACAATTTCCAGCAGATCGGCGACGAGATGACCGCCGCCGGCGGCCTGCGCGTCGTTGCAGACCCCGCCGAGCTCGCCGCCACGGTCACCAGTCTCCTCGGCGACCCCAAGGTCCGCAACACCATCTCCGCCGCCGGCCGCCGCTACGCCCTCGCCCACGGCAAGGTGCTCGACCGCCTTATCGACGGCCTGGCCCACCACCTGGACGGCAAGCGATAACTCACCAGGCCGTTCCGCCTTCAAGCAGAAGTGATTCGCCTGCGCCCATGCATCCGGGGATGCTGTCAGCCATGATACAGGCGCTCCGTCTCAAAAAAAGCACCCCTGCCCCTTGGCTGCTTGGTAGCGGCCTCTTAGCCCTCTTCCTTTTTCTCACCACCAGCGTCGCCCAGGCGGACCCGGACCGTTGGCGGGGCGAGTGGCCGAATACGGATTTCAGTCAAACCTCTGTGGACTTCGAGGAGATCTTGAGCGGCGGACCGCCCAAGGACGGCATCCCCTCCATCGACGATCCCGAATTCATTGCCGTGGCCGAGATGGAGGACCTGGGACCGCAAGAGCCGGTGATCGGGCTTGAAGTCAACGGGGACGCCCGCGCCTATCCCCTGCGCATCCTCATGTGGCACGAGATCGTCAACGACGAGGTGGGCGGCGTGCCCTTGGCCGTCACCTACTGCCCCCTTTGCAACGCGGCCATCGTCTTCGACCGTCGGGTCGGCGGAGATGTGCTGGAATTCGGCACCACGGGCAAGCTGCGCAACTCCGACCTGATCATGTACGACCGCACCACGGAAAGCTGGTGGCAGCAGTTCCTGGGCGAGGCCATCGTGGGCACCCTCCTGGGGGAGAAACTGACGGTGGTGCCGGCCCGCCTGGAATCCTGGGAGCGCTTCAAGGCCCGCTTTCCCGACGGCCAGGTTCAGGTGCCCAACAGCTTCAGCCTGCGCTCTTACGGCGCCAATCCCTACGTGGGCTACGACGGCGCCAGCCAGCCCTTCCTCTATCACGGCGACTACCCGGAAGGCATCGAACCCATGGCCCGGGTGGTGGCCATCGGCGCGCAGGCCTGGGCTCTCCCCCTCTTGCAGAAGGCCGGCACCATCGAGAGCGGCGATCTCATCCTCACCTGGGAGCCGGGGCAGAATTCCGCCCTGGACACCCGGAAGATTTCAGAAGGCCGGGACGTGGGCAACGTGGTCGTGCAGCGGCGCGAAAACGGCGCCCTCACCGACGTGCCTTATGACGTGACCTTCGCCTTCGTCTTCCACGCCTTCCGCCCCGACGGCACGCTTCACAAGTAGAGCCTTAGGCGGCAATCTGCCGCTCGGCTGCTTCGGCGCGGGCGGCCAAGGCGTCCAACAGCACCTCCGGCCCCGCGCCTTTTTCATGGGCCGCTTCGGAAAGATGGCGACGCCAGGCCCGGGCGCCGGGCTGGCCGTTAAAGAGCCCCAGAATGTGCCGGGTCACCCGGTCGAACAGGCAGCCGCCCATATAGTAGCCGTTCT
>JANQKX010000283.1 GCA_028280915.1 Kiloniellaceae bacterium | reverse complement strand
GGCGAGCGGGCATTGGGGTCGGCGCCGTGGGCCAGCAGGGTCTCCAAGGCAGTGACCTGTCGGCTGGCGGCGGCAGCCAGCAAGGGGTTCCGTCCGTCTTCCACCATGTTCCGGTTGGGGTCGGCCCCCTGGGCCAAGGCGGACCGCAGTAGGCTCGGATTGGCCAGCATCTCGGTCGTCACCGGCGCGGCCAGCAACAGGCTGTCGGGCCGCCGCTGGGGTGTGGGCGCAGGCTCCGTGGCCTCAGCCGGGGCGGCCAGTTTTCCCTGCGCCGCCTCCTGCAGCTCCAACAAGGTCGGATTGGTCTTGATGGCCTCGCCGTCCGCTCCCTTATCCGTGCGCACCAGCAAACTCACCTGCGGGGCTTCCTCCCGGCCGGAAACTTGGGCCATCTGCCGCACCTGCGACCCGCGGTGAACCGACAAGGGCGGCGCGGGCACCGTCAGCGTTGCCGCCGCCGAAGGGTCCGCGAGGGCCGGCTCGGCGGCCCAGGCCGATGCGCCGCTGGCTTCCGCCAGCAAGTCCATCGACGGCGCGCCGTCATGCAAAACCACACTCTCCGCCGTCACGGCCTCGCCCGAGGCCAAGACCTCGTCCGTCTCTACCGGTGCCAATTCCGGTGTCAACCCGCCCTGGTCGAAGGCCGGGCCGGCCGTGGCTGCCTCGTCGCGGGCATCGGCCTCCAGGTGCACCACGGCAACGGTGGTCACCGCGATCGCCAGGATCACCGCCACCGATACATGGGCGAACACCCGGGGCTTGCGCAGGGCCGCCAAGACCGTGGGATCGCCATTCGGGTTCGGTCCGGATACCCTTTGCCCCTCGCCGGCGCCCCCGTCCTCGAGGACACTTTCAGACAGACCCTCGGTTCCGGATCCCTCCGGCGGGACACCGTCGGCTGTGTGATCAAGCAGAGCGGGATCGGCCGTCCCCGCGATCATCGCCGCCGTGCGCCGGCGAAAGAGGGATTTTTTGCCCCTTACCTTGGGGAGGTCACCTTTGGGCTGGGGGATGAGAGGCAGCTGACCATCGTCCAAAAGGATGTCCGCCTCACTGGGTTCCCGCGCTGGCGCCGGCTCCGTTGCCTCGGCCGCGATCACATCAGGAACCGGCTCCGGCAGCGGCACCATTCCCTGCGCCAGGGAGTCATCATCCCTCTCGGACGCTGGCACGGCATGGGGCCCCGCCCCATTTTCGGGCAAGACCTCAAAGCCGAAATCGACCGCTTCCTCGAATACCGGCACGGCCCGTTGCGGCAGGAAGGTTTCGGCCCAGTCATCCGGAAAGGGCCGCTCCCGCTCGCCGCAGTAAATCTCCACCATCTCCCGGGTCATCATGGCGCCGCCGGAGAGAATCACCAGCTGCAGCCCGGACCACACCGGCTCGGGCAACAACGCCTTCAGGTCGTCCCGTTGGCAAAAAGCGGCGAGCCACGCCGACAGGTCGGCCGCCAGCGCCGTCGTGCGCGCCTCCTGATTGTCCGCCACATCATGACGGGAGTCGTTCGCGCACGCATGATCATGAGAGAGATCATCGTCAATGGGATCATTATCAGAGGGACGGCCATCAACGGAGCCGGTCCCGCTGGCCACCAACCATTCTGCGATCTCTTGGGGAGCAATCCACTTGGGCCCGTCCAGTGGCGCCTGGTTCATTTCGACTTTCCTTTTCGCAAAGTACCTTTTGCCTTTTCGCAAATACCTTTTGACGGAAGTCGTCGTCTTGCGCTTACCCCATTTGGGGTAAGTCTCGAATTTCACCTTCTTGGCAAAATCCTTCAAAAATTAACCATAGAATAAAAATTTTCCTATTTATGGTTAACAGAAAAAATATTCTCTTATATTGATACAAATTTCAAACGACGACATAAATTATTATACAGATATTTTCGGCGTTTTCAAGATTTTACATCATTGTTTACATGCCTGAAGCAAAAGTATGTGCTTTTCAGTAATATTAATTAAAAATTGTAGTTAAAGTTTCGGCCGCAGGCTGCGCGCCGTCGCCACTCTGCGGCCCCGGCGGGCTTCCCGTTTCAGCACGTAGAGGCCGCTGCCCACGATCATCGCCATGCCCGCCAGCGCCACCCGGTCGGGCAGTTGGTCCCAGAACAGATAACCCCAGAGGGTGGCGAGCGGAATGGCGATGTATTCGAAGGGCGCCACCATGGAGGCCTCGCTTTGCCGATAGGCCTGGGACAGGCAATAAAATCCAATGGCCGTGATAAACGCCAAGACCACCATCAGGCCGAAATCCATCAGACTAGGCATCTGCCAGGCCCGCAGCATGAAGGCCAGGCTGGCATGATCGCCGGCCGCCGCCAGAAAACGCCCGTCGCCGATGAGCGCGCCGATCAGGCCACCCAGCAGCACATAGGCATAACAGGCGTAAAGAGCCATGGTGGAAGCCTTTTCCGTCGCGGCAATGCGCCGGGTGATGATCACCACCACCGCGTAACTCAAGGCGGAAAAGATCATCAGTAGGCCCGCCGGCTCCACCACGCCGCCGCCCGGGCGCAGCATCACCACCACCCCGCCCAGTCCCACGATCACCGCGATCCACCTGCGCAGACCGACCTGTTCACCCAAAAATGGCACGGAAAGCGCGGTGATCAGCAGGGGCGCCACAAAAAACAGAGCCACCGCGTCGGCCAGGGGCATGGCGGCGATACCCAGATAAAAGCTCAGATAAGACAAAAACATGCCCACGGCCCGCACCACATGGGGCCAAGGCCGTCGGGTTTTCAATAGGGACCAGCCGCCCTCCAGATAAACCAGCACCATGACCGGCAAGATGGCTACCAGGTTGCGCACGAAAACGATCTCGTGCACCGGATAATTCCCGCTCATCCACTTGATGATCACGTCCTGGATGGTAAAGACGAAAATCCCGAAGAGAACGAAGGGAACCCCCTTCATGGATGCCGCTTGGGGTGTGGCCGCGATGGTCATGGGGGCTCCGCTTTGCAACTGCCTCAAAGCTGCGCGATCGGGAGCGTCAATTCAGCCGGACGCTCTTTTCCTTTATCGCCTTTTGCAGACTAGAGGCGATCCACGGGCCCACCCAGATAATATTTTCGCTCACGGTGATCGCTTTTTGCGATTGATGCCGCCAGCGCCGGCGGCCGGACTTTTGCTCTCCCCCCGTCGCGATGGAAACATACCGCCGGTATCCCTGAAGGCGCCCTGCGGCCCCACATGGTTAAGCCAATGGAAAATCGACTTTTGGTGCCCCAATCAGGGGAGATCGTAACACTTCTTTAAGGGGCTGGACCTTTAATGAGGCCATGCCACTTCAGTCCTCCTCCAGTCCGGCCCGCCCCCTCAAAAGGTCGCCCCGGACGCCACGTGTCGATCGCACCATGGCCGCTCATCAGAACTATCTCAAAGCCTTTTTGGCCAATCCCAAGGCCTATGATTTCTGCGAGTTTTCCCAGCGCATCTGCCAGGTCTACGGCACCGATCAGCTGAGCGAGCGGGAGCGCGAGCTGGCCGAGGAAATCTTGCGCGACCTCACCGCCTCCCTCGAGGTCCAGGTCCGCGAAGCCTTGTCGGACCACTTAAAACAGTCCGACATACTGCCCCATGACATCGCGGTGCAGCTGGCCAACGACGTAGAGAGCGTCGCCCTGCCCATGTTGGAATTCTCAGAAGTACTCAGCGATCAGGACCTGATCGAGATCATCAAGGAAAAGGGCGCCGGCGAGCAAACCGCCATCGCCCGGCGCAAATCCGTCTCCCAGGAAGTGTCCGACGCGGTCGTCGAGGCCGGCAACGAACAGCCGATCCGCACCTTGGTCACCAACAAGGGCGCGGACATCTCGGAAAACGCTTTGGGCAACGTTATCCAGCT
>JANQKX010000623.1 GCA_028280915.1 Kiloniellaceae bacterium | reverse complement strand
AAGGGCGGCTGACGCCATCGACTGGGAAGACCGCGGAGGCAAGGGGCAAAGACGGAAGATGACATGAAGGCGTTCGACCGGAGAAACTTCTTGCGCCAGTGCGGCTGCGCCCTGGCCGGTGGCTTGATTGCCGGTCAGGGGGCCGGGATCACGGCGGCTTGGGCCGAGGTCATCAACTATTTCCGGATCGGAACCGGGGCGGCATCGGGCAGCTTTTTTCCCATCGGCGGCATCCTGGCCGACGTCATCAGCAACCCGCCGGGCAGCCATGACTGTGCCCGCGGCGGCATCTGTGGCGTGCCGGGCTTGATCGCCGTGGCTCAGTCGACCCAGGGCTCGGTGGCCAATGTGGAAGAGATCAACGCCGGCGACCTGGATTCCGGCCTTTCCCAATCGGACATTTCCTTTTGGGCCTACCGGGGCACGGAGATCTTCAGCGACCGGGGTCCCTTGGACAGGTTGCGGGTGATCGCCAATCTGTTTCCCCAGACCTTCCACGTGGTGGTGCGCCGCAGCTCGCCCATTGATAGCGTGGGCCAATTACGCGGTAAGCGGGTTTCCATCGATTTGCCCGGATCGGGCACCAATGTGGATGCCCGTCTGATTTTGCAGGCCTATGGCCTGGTCGGTGACGATTTGGAGCTGTCCTATTTTCCGGCCGGCCATGCCGCCGACCTGCTGCGGGACCGGGAGATCGATGCCTTTTTCCTGGTCGCGGGCGCACCGGCCAACGCGGTGACCAGCCTGGCCGATGAAGGTATCGCCAAGCTCATACCCCTGGTCGGTCCCGAGATCGACACCCTAAAGCTGACCTATCCGTTTTTTGAAAGCACCGGCATTCGCTCGGGCACCTATCTGAACGTGCCCTACATCGAAACCCTGTCGGTGGGTGCCCAATGGCTGGTTTCCGCCGAAGTGCCCGACGAGTTGGTGTATCAGATCACCCGGGCCCTATGGCATGAGAATGCCCGCATGCTGCTGACCACCGGCCACCCCTTGGGGGGTGTCATCCTGCGCGACAATGCCTTGCATGGCGTGTCCGAGCCGCCCTTGCACCCGGGCGCCGCCACCTACTACGAAGAGCACGAAGAGCTTTCCAAGCCCCAAACGTCGCTCTAACTCTTTAAATTTTAGAGCAGATATCAGGCCAATTGGATCGTAACACGATTCCAATTGATCTGAGATCCGCTCTAGGCCTGGATATGGAAGGGGTCGTCGACGTTGTGGGCCGGCTCGGTGAACCAGCGCGGCCCCGCCTCGGTCATGTAAAAGTGGTCCTCCAGGCGCACGCCGAACTCCCCATAGAGGCAGATCATGGGCTCGTTGGAAAAGCACATGCCCGCTTGCAGCGGGGTTTTGTCGCCCTTGACCAGATAGGCCCATTCGTGCACGTCCAGGCCGATGCCGTGCCCGGTGCGGTGCGGCAGCCCGGGGACCTGGTAGCCCGGCCCCAGGCCGGCGGCTTCGATAACCCCCCGGGCGGCTTGGTCCACCGCCTCGCAAGCCGCGCCGGGCCGGGCCGCGGCAAAGGCCGCCGCTTGGGCCGCCTTTTCCAGGTCCCAGATCTGCCGCTGCCGCGCGCTGGGCGTACCGAAGACATACGAGCGGGTAATGTCCGAGGTATAGCCGTCCACCGGCGCGCCGGTATCGATCAAGACCATATCCCCTTCCTTGAGAGTCTGAGGATAGGGGACACCATGGGGATAGGCCGTGGCTTCGCCGAAGAGGACGATGCGAAAGGCGGGCGGGGCTTCTGCGCCCAGACGTGCGTGGGCCAGGGTGATGAAGTCCTCCACCTCGGTGGTGGTGATGCCGGGGCGCAGGATGCGCGCCGCCGCCTTGTGCACTTCCAGGGTGATGTTCTTGGCCGTCTGCATCAGGGCGATTTCCCGGGGCGACTTGATCATGCGGCAGGCGCCGGTGATCCGGCTGCCGTTCACGAAGTCAAAGGCGTTGCCGGCCCGCCTTAGGCCGTCGAAGGTGAAAAAGGGCGTGGTTTCGTCGATGGCCAAGATGCCGCTACGCCCGGCCTTGGCCTGGACCAGATCGATCACCAGCGCGGTGGGGTCCTCGTGCTCTTCCCAAGTGGCGACGTCGCCTTTGAGCACCATCATGGCCTGGGTCTTCTCCGCCTCGAAGGCCGGGCAGATGTAGGTGAGGTCACCGCGAGCCGGCAAAACCGCGCCGTGCAGGCGCTCACTGGGGTGCAGGCGCAGGCCGGTGAAGTAAAATAGGCTGGTGGAGGCATCCAGGTAGAGGGCGGTAATGCCCGCTTCCGTCATCAAGCGCTGGGCCTTTTGCATGCGGGCCCGGCGCTCTTGGTTGTCGATGGGCTGGGCATCGCCCCGTAAGGACGTCATCTGCGCCAGTTCCGCCTCGGCCGTGGAACCGCCAATGCCTATGGTCATTGCCGTGATCTCCCCATTGTGTCCATATTGGGAGTTTAAGTACGGCGCAGAGCAATACAAGGATGAAGCGATACAAGCACCATCGCCCTGGCGCCGCCAAAAACAATAACCGGAGGATGCCCGTCATGACCGCTGCGCCGCGCCAACTGGATCTCGAACCTAATCCCGACCTGGCGGTGGGCGCGGATCAAAAGCCCGCGTGGAACAGGCCTTCCAATCGTCGCCACGGCTTTCGCAACCTGCACCGCTTGAGCCGCTATGGCCTTCACATTCGCGCGCCTCAGGTTCTGCGGTTACACGATGATCCCGACCCGGCGATCGGCCGACTGGATAAGGTTGCGGCGCTGACGCGGCCGGGTTCTCCCTTTGCCGCCATCGCGGTGGTGCAGGGCCAGCGCTTGCTGTATGAGGCCTATAGCCCGGATATGGCTCCGGATCAGCCCCACAGCATTCAGTCCATCAGCAAGACGCCCGTTAATCTCATCGTGGGGCGGCTGGTGGCGGACGGCCGCATCGACCTGGGGGACAGGGTAGACCACTACCTGCCCGAGATCGGATCGGGCTACGGGGCCGCGACCGTGCAACAGGTGCTGGACATGGACGTGGTCAACAACTTCAACGAGGACTACGCCGACCATTATGGCCGCCCTGCCCTGCCCGGCGAATCACTGGGATACAACCGCGAGGAAATCGCCATGGGCTGGCGTTTGCCGCCGCCCGGAGAAAAAGAGTTTTCCTGCCGGGACTTTCTCTGCACCATCGAAAGTGAGGACATCACCAACCCAAGTGACGAGACCCAATACCGCTCCCCCAACACGGACGTTTTGGCCTGGATCGCGGAGCGGGTTTCCGGCGAAGGCTTGCGCGACCTCTTGGTCCAGGTGGTGGCGGCGGCGGGTATTGCCGGGACCTATTACATCTCGACCGACCATAGCGGCGTGCCGGTGATCGCCGGGGGCGCCTCCCTGACCGCGCGGGACCTGGCCCGCTACGGTTTGATCTTCGCCCGCCTGGGCCGGGGCGTGCAGGGCGAGCCCATCGGCGACGAAGCCTTCTTGCGCCGGACCCTCGCCGATCGGGGGACACAGGTCGGCGATTGCCGGGGATGGGTGCGCTACTCGAACCATTGCTATACCAACGGACGCTGGCTGGGACATTTGGGTTTCGCCGGCCAGGTCATGATGGCGGATCCGCAAACCGGCAGCGCCATCGCCTTTTTCAGCGTGATCGAAAGCCAAGACGGCGATCAAGAAGGCTATTTCCCCGCCGTCATGGCCATGGGCCAGCAGATTTTTGACCACTTGACGTGACGGAAAAAAATAACGGGCCCTTCTGGTGAAGGGCCCGCCGGTCAGGTGTCAAGCGAGCTTATAGTTATGATTTGAACCACCAGCGCTGGGTATTACGATTGCCGTCCACCGGCGCGTCCCCGGCGATCTTCTCCGGGACGCCGATGTTGCTGCTGGTGCCCGCGAGCCAGTTCCTGAACACGGGGCAGATAAAACCGCCCTCGTCGCGAATGAGGCTTTGCATTTCGCCGTACATGTCCCGCCGCTTGGCCTCGTCGATTTCGGCCCGGGCCGCCACCAAGAGCTCCTCGAAGCGGTCGTTGTCCCAATGGGTTTCGTTCCAAGCCGATTCCCGCGAGAAAGCGGTGGTCAGCATGAGGTCCTCGGTGGGACGGCCGTACCAGAAGGACACGCAGAACGGCTTCACGTTCCAAACTTCGCTCCAATAGCCGTCGGTGGGAACCTGTTCCACGGTCATGTTGATGCCGGCCTTGGCCGCTTGCTCCTTATAGAGCACCGCCGAATCCACGCCGCCGTCATAGATGTCACCGGCCCAGATGGTGATGTCCAGGTTGTCCAGCCCGGCTTGCTTCAAGTGGAACTTCGCCTTGTCCGGATCGTACTCCCGCTGGGGCAGGTCGGCGGCGAAATAGCGTTGCGTCTTGGCGATGGGATGATCGTTGCCCAGGTAACCGTGGCCCCTTAATAGGGTTTGCAGCATGGCTTCCCGATCGATGGCGTATTTGAGGGCCATGCGCACATCGTAGTTGTCGTAGGGCGGTGTGTCGATCAGCATGGGGAAGGTGTAGTGGCTGTTGCCGCCGATCTCGTGCACGGTAACGCCGCTGGCCTGCATGAAGCGGTCCAGGGTGCTGATCTCGGGATCGTCCATGACGTCCACCTGTCCCGTCTGCAGGGCGGCGGCACGGGCGGAGACATCCGCGACGTGAAGGGTTTCTACCTCGTCGAAATAGGGCAGCCCCTCCTTGAAGTAGTTGGGGTTGCGCTTGGTGGCCGAGCGCACGCCCGGTTCCCATTCGGTGAGGATGAAGGGGCCGGTGCCGATGCCCTTTTCCCAATCCGCCTCGGTGCTGCCCGCCGGCGCGATGGAGAAGTTGGAGCTGGCCATGACCACCGGGAAGTCCGCATTGCCCGAGCTTAGCGTGAAAATCACCCGGTTTTTGCCGTCCGCCTTGATATCCTCGATCGCGGCAATCAGGCCCTTACCGATGGACTTTGAGTCCTCGCCCCGGTGCACGTTGATGGAATCGATGACGTCCTGGGCCTCCAGGGTCTTGCCGTTGTGGAATTCCACGCCCTTGCGCAGATTGAAGACCCATTCCGTGGCGCCGTCGTTGACTTCCCAGCTTTCCGCCAGTTCGCCCACCACGTCCCCGTCGGCATTGTATTCCGTCAGGTTGCTCAGGATCTGCCATTGGGTGTTGACCTGATGGGTGTCGCCACCGCCCAAAACGCCGAAGAGGGTATCGGCCGTGTTGCCGCCCCGGAGCGCCTGACGCAGTTTGCCGCCCTTTTGCGGTGCATTGGCCTTGGCCTCGGCGGCCAGAACGCCCGCCGGGATGGCGGCCACCAGGCCCATGGCGGTGGCTTTTTTGATGAACTTGCGCCGGGACAGACGCCCCTCGCTGAATTGCCGTTGCAGCTTTTCGAACTTGTGCATGGATTTGCCTCCCTTGCCGTTTGTTTGTGGCCGCGCTTTTCCTGGCAGCGTTAGTTTGGGGCAGATGCTGGCTGCCCGGCTGCGCCCTGGTGATGGCGGCGCGGACCTCGAAGTGAATCAGCGGCGATCATCATCTGAAGATTTCCATTGCGCTCTTGATGAAAAATCGTCAGCAATAGCGGTTATTCGCCAAGGAAAAATCCGGGCGCGGGAAGACTGGGACCAATGGATTCGCAAATCGACGTTCAAAAAGGGCAGGCGGGCGGCCAAAAAGGCCAGGAGGGCGGCGGCCCCGTCCGTTTTGCCTTCCTGCTCATTCCCCGATTCAACATGATGGCCTTGACCGCCACGCTGGAGCCCTTGCGGGTCGCCAATTATCTCAGCGGCAGGCCTCTCTATGAGTGGTCCTTGTATTCGCCCGAGGGCACGCAGGTGGTGGCGAGCAACGGCATGGCAATCACCACCGAGGCGCTGCCCAAGGAAGCAAAGGGCCTGGACGCCGCCTTCCTCTGCGGCAGTTGGAATTCCGAGCAGTACCACAATCCGGCTCTTCTGGCCTGGCTGCGCCGCCACGACCGTTTGGGGGTCACTTTGGGGGCCATGGATATCGGCTCTTACATCCTGGCCCGGGCGGGGCTGCTGTCGGGCTACCGGGCCGCCGTCTTGTGGTATTGCCAAAGGGCTTTTGCGGAGAGATTCCCCGACGTGGTCGTCGAAGAGCAGCTCTACATCACGGACCGCAAACGCATCACCATCGCTGGCGGCAGCGCGGGCACCGATGCCATGTTGACAGACGTGGCCCAGCGCTTCGGCGCCGCCTTGGCTCAAGAGGTGGCGGGGCACATTCTGCACGGCCCCATCCGGCCCGGCGACAGCCCCCAGCGGCGGGTGGAAAATCGCGAGGAGGAAGTCTTGCACCCCATCGTGCGCGCCGCCGTTGCCCGGATGGAAAACAACATCGAAGAGCCCTTGCCCATCCCGCAAATCGCCGCGGCGGTACAGGTCAGCCAGCGCAAGCTGGAGCGCATCTTCCAAAAGCACGCCGGCTGTTCGGCCAGCCGCTACTATCAGGCTTTGCGGTTGCAGCATGCCCTGGTCATGCTGAACAACACGGATCTTTCCATTCGGGAGATCTCCCTGGCCTGCGGCTACTCAAGCCTTTCCCACTTCGCCAAGTCCTTCACCAAAAAGTACGGCAAGCGGCCGCGGGACTGCCGCGATTCCTGGCCCCAGGGCGAACCGCTGCCCAGCTGGCCCGGCCTGGCCGTGTCCCTAACCGGGCGTGGCGGGGTCTAAAGGGACAGCTCCTTCTTCCCGTTGGCTCCGCTTGTAATCCGCGGCGGTCAGAACGTAGTTTTTGCAAGGCAGCCCGGCGAATGTACCATCACCAGCGCAGGTCATGCCGATCTTCTCGGCCACGCGAATAGAGGCCCGGTTTTCCGAGTTGATTGCCGCGACGAGACGCTCAAGGCGCAAAGTTTCAAGGGCATAGGGAACAAGCGGCAGTACCGCTTCGGTGGCATAACCCTTGCCCCACAGGGCCCGCCTCAAGCGCCAGCCGATCTCGATCGCCGGCCCGACCCCGTCGTAGGGAATAAGGGCGACCCATCCCAGGAAGTCCTTTGGATTGGCTTTCGGGAAAATCGACCAATAGCCCATACCGGGGCCGAGGGACCTTTGAATGCGCTCGCGCAGGAAGGCCTCGTGGGCCTTGGGATCGTCCCAGGGGCCGACCACGAATTTGGTAACCTCCGGGTCCCGGTCCATGGTCCAACAGGCGTCGAAATCGGCCATGGTTCTTGGTCGCAGGGCCAATCTGCGGGTGTCAAATCGGGGCAGCATGGATCGCCTCTAGTGGTCAAAAGCAGGCGGCCAAGTTATGTCAGCTTGCCGATCTTTTGCCAAGCCTGGGCCACGGCGATCAAGCCTTTGTCCCTTTCGCCGGACAGCTGGGCGAAGTCCCGGTCCTGCGCCATGCGGTCGCAGGCCGCGATAAGCTGAGTCTTCAGGTCGTCGCTCAACTCGGGGGCCTCCAGGCGAGTCCAGGGAAATTTCAGGGCCGGGCCGAATTGCTCCAGGCAATAGGCCATGCCGCCTTCACCGCCACCGATGTGATAGGTGAAGCACGGCCCGGCGAAGGCCCAGCGCGGGCCGGGGCCGGTGACCATGGCGATGTCGATCTGCTCCGGCGTGGCCTCGCCGTTTTCGATCATGTGCAGGGCCTCCCGCCACACCGCCTCTTGCAGGCGGGTGGCCACAAAGCCGGGCACTTCCTTGGTCAGCACCAAGGGCGCCTTGCCCACGTGGCGGTAAAAATCGGCGGCCCAGTCCAGGGCGGGCGGGTCGGTTTTTTCCCCGCCGATCATCTCCACCAAAGGCAGAAGGTAGGGTGGGTTGAAGGGATGCCCCACCACCGTGCGCTCCGGCGTGGCGCAGCGCGCCTGGATCTGGCTCATGGAGAGCCCGGAGGTGCTGGAGGAAATGACCACATCCGCGGGCACCAAGCTGCCGAGCTGTTCATAAAGCGCCTGCTTGACTTCCAGGATTTCCGGCACGGATTCCTGCACGAAATCCGCCTCGGCGACGGCCTCGCCCAGGTCGCTGGTGCAGCGCAGGCGCGAGGGGGACGCTCCCGGGGCTAGGCCGATTTGGCTCAGGCACTGCCAGGCCGTCTCCACCGTGCGCCTGAGCCCCGTTTCCTCCGCCGGATCGTGCAAGTAGGCGGTGACGTCATAGCCTTGTGCCAGAAAATGGGCCGCCCAGCCGCCGCCGATGGGCCCGGCGCCGATGGAGGTGACCTGGCGGACCTGGTCTACGGACTTGCGTGCCATGCCTGAAAACTCCCTTCGCTTATTGCCCCTTGAAGACGGGCGCGCGTTTTTCCACGAAGGCC
>JANQKX010000600.1 GCA_028280915.1 Kiloniellaceae bacterium | reverse complement strand
GGCGGGCAGTCGTGCCCTGGCCCTGCTGCAGGTCGGGCAACGGGTCCGGGCCGAGGGTGAACTCATGCGCTTCGACCGTTGGGACGATCCCCAGGCCGCTCAGGCCCTATTGACCGTCGCCAACCGGTCCCGCTTGCCCTTGCTGTCCTTCAAGCTGGGCAGCCGCCTTCACTACGGCCGCACTCCCGAGCAATGGCACGAGCTGGACGCCGCCCTCTATCCCCTGCCCCCGTGGCAGCCCCAAGGCGGCTTCAAGGTGGACCGGGCCCTGATCTTTGCCCTGATGCGCCAGGAATCCAAGTTCAACCCCAATGCCAAGAGCGTGGACGGCGCCCGCGGCTTGATGCAGCTGATGCCCCGCACGGCCACCTACATCGCCAACGGCTCCCGCTACACGGGCAGCCGCAAGGACGAGCTGTTCGAGCCGAGCCTGAACATGGAATTGGGCCAGAAGTACATCGATTATCTGCTGCGCATGGAGCGGGTCGACGGCGATCTGTTCCGCCTGGCCACGGCCTACAACGGCGGCCCCGGCAACCTGGACAAATGGGAGCGTCACGTGAACGTGGACGAGGACGATCCCCTGCTGTTCATCGAATCCCTGCCGTCCCGGGAAACCCGGCTGTTCATCGAGCGGGTGCTGGCCAATCTCTGGATCTACCGCATGCAGTTGGACCAGGACACCCCCTCCCTAACCAGCATCGCCGCGGGCAAGTGGCCCCAATACGTGGCCTTGGACGAGCGGCGCGCGACCGTGGCGCAAAACACCGCCCGCCGATAAAACTGGGTCTGCTATTTCCAAAGGGGCTCCTATATAAGGTGGGAGCCCCTTTTTTTATGGCCCAGCAGTGAGGCCCAGGGTGTTGGGATTTTCTTGGCGGGAAGGCTGAATCATGGCGCGCATCGATGAGAGCAAACCCTTTGTCCCGGTCAACATCGCGGTTTTGACCATTTCCGATACCCGGACCCGTGAGACCGATACCTCCGGCGACCGCCTGCAAGACATGATCACCAGCGACGGCCACCATGTGGTCGAGCGCCAAATCATTCCCGACGACCAGGATACCATCGTCGCCACGCTTCAAACCTTGATCCAAATTCCGGAGCTGGACGTGGTGATTTCCACCGGCGGCACCGGCGTGACCGGCCGGGACATCACCCCGGAAGCCTTCAGGGTGGTGATCGAAAAGGAAATCGAGGGGTTCGGCGAATTGTTCCGCTGGGTCAGTTACCAGAAGGTGGGCACCTCGACCATGCAAAGCCGGGCCATCGGCGGCGTGGCCAACGGCACCTACCTCTTTGCCCTGCCCGGCTCTCCGGGCGCCTGCAAGGACGGCTGGATGGAGATCCTGCGCTTTCAGCTGGATTCCCGGCATGGGCCGTGCAATTTGGTCGAGCTCATGCCGCGCCTAAAGGAACATCTGGCCTAGGCGTCCTTTTTTCTAGTTTTTCCCGGCATCCCGCCAGCGTCGCCAATCGGCCCCCGTGTCGATGTCCGTGAGCCTGTCCAGTTCGGCCACCCGCTGGTCCTTCAGGTCACTGCGGGTGTCGGCCAGGGTGTGGGGGCTGGACCAGCGCACCGCCGCGAAGGGTAGACGCAGGCTGGGCCGGCGCCGCGCGCCGATGAGCCAATAGCCGCCGTCGTCCGCCGGCCCGATCACCCAATCATGATCGCCCAGACAGGCGAAAGCCCGGCGGATGTGGCGCCGGGTGATGCCGGGAATATCCGAGCCCACGATGACCACGGGCCCCGGCGGCAGATCTTGAAACAGCCGGCCCATGCGCGCGCCCAGATCGCCGCGCCCCTGCCCGCGCAGTTCCCCGGCAAAGGGCCAGAGACCCCGCGGTGCCCCGCCGGCGGGGTCGGGCGTGATCGCCAGCCACAGGCGCCAGAAGGGCTGCCCGCTAAGGCGGCGCAACAAGGCGCCGGTCGAACGGCGGTAGAACTGCTGGGCCGCTAGGGGGCCGATGTCCCGCGCCAGGCGGCGCTTGCCCCGCCCCAAGCGCGGTGCCCGCGCCATGATGACCAAGTGATTTTCCATGACTCCCCGTCAGCCTCACTACCCGTAGAGGCGCCGCAGCCAATCCGGCGACAGGCCCAAAAAATAAAGCCCCAAGAGGGTCAGGTTCCGCAAGGGGCGCAGGACCCAGCCGTCCCGGCGATAGCGCGCCGCCGAGGTATAAAGATGACAGGGCAAGGTAGCCAGGCGACCGCGCCCGATGCGGCGCACCAGATCCACATCCTCCATCAAGGGCAAGGGGCGAAAGCCGCCCAGCTGCTCATAGTGAGCCCGGCTGATCAAAAGCCCTTGGTCCCCATAAGGCAGGCCCAGACGGCGGCCCCGCCAGCGGGCCAGCCGCTCGATCCGCCGGGCACGGGGGTCCGGGTCGTCCAGGGCAAAGGCGAAAA
Organism: Kiloniellaceae bacterium; assembly: GCA_028280915.1. Lineage (GTDB taxonomy): Bacteria > Pseudomonadota > Alphaproteobacteria > Kiloniellales > Kiloniellaceae > JANQKX01. The sequence goes on along the minus strand of JANQKX010000600.1, from coordinate 2,410 downwards.
CCGCGGCTTGTTCAGACATCTGTCCATCCTGGGCGACGATAAAATCCTGCACCGCCGGGATCCAGCCCTCATCCAAGCGGCTGTCGTCATGCAAAAAGAGCAGCCACAGACCTTTCGCGGCGTCCGCTCCGGCGCCCAGTTGTTGGCCCCGTCCCGCCGCGCTCCGCACGACCCGCGCGCCGGCCCCTTCGGCGATCGCCAGCGTGTCATCGCGCGAGCCCCCGTCGCTGATGATGATGTCATCCAACAATCCCTGGGCCCGGCCACCCTCCAACCCGGCCAACGTCCTCGCCAGCTGACCGGCGCTGTTCAAGGTCGGGATCACCACCGAGAGGCCGTGGACGGGATGGGCGGACATGGACACCTTTTCAAAATCAATCAGCCGGCCGACGGTCATAACATAAGGAGGCGGCAATGGCACAGTTTCCCCAAAGCAAAACAGTCTTGTGATTGTTCTTGTTTTGTTCTATTTTTTGCCTATCATATCCCCATGCCCAGCGATCTTGATCCACCCCCCAATATTGCCCGCAAAGGCCGCGGTGCGATCAGCAACGAATCGGGGCGTTACGAGGCGCAAAACGTCCAAATGTTCGACGACGGCTGGGGCAGCCTGGAGGCCATTACCGAAGCGCCCTTGAGAACCACGGTGACGGCGGATACCAGCCGGACGGTGATTGCCCGCAACACCTCGCCGGACGTGCCCTTCGACCGCTCCATCAATCCTTATCGGGGCTGCGAGCACGGGTGCATCTATTGCTTTGCCCGCCCCACCCACGCCTGGCTCGGCCTCTCGCCCGGGCTGGATTTTGAAAGCCGCCTGTTGGTCAAGGAAGATGCCGCGGACCTACTGCGCCGGGAGCTGGCCCAGCCCCGCTACCGGATCGCGCCCATCGCCCTGGGGACCAACACCGACCCCTATCAACCCATCGAGCGAGAACGAAAGGTTACCAGAAGCGTCTTGCAGGTACTGGCCGACTGCCGCCATCCCTTCACCCTGGTGACCAAGTCCAATCTGGTACTGCGCGATTTGGACATCATCGCCCCCATGGCACGGGATCGCCTGGCAGCGGTGATGATCTCGGTCACCACTCTGGACCCCGCCCTGGCCCGGGTGATGGAGCCCCGAGCGCCCACGCCGGCAAAGCGGGTCGTGGCGATTCATGAACTGGCCGGGGCCGGAGTGCCGGTCGGTGTCTTGGCGGCCCCCATGATCCCGGCCCTCAACGACAGCGAGATGGAAGCCATCCTGGCCCGCTGCCAAGAGGCAGGCGCCAGCAGCGCCGGCTACATCCTGATCCGCCTGCCCTTGGAGATTAAGGATTTGTTCGAGGAATGGCTCGCCTGCCATTTCCCCGACCGGAAAGAGCGCATCCTCAACCATATCCGTGACGCCCGCGGCGGGCAGCTCTACGACAGCCGTTTTGGCCACCGCATGCGCGGCCAGGGCGTTTTTGCCGACCTTCTTAAACGTCGTTTTAAACTGGCCGAGCGTAAACTGGGGCTCAAGGGCCGAAGGGAGGGATTGCGCAGCGACTTGTTTCGCCCGCCGCAACGCAACTCACGACAGCTCTCGTTGTTTAATTAGGGTCCCGGATTTAGTTGGAGTCCGGGGTTAAGTCAGGGTCCGGGGTTTAGTTAGGGCCTGGGCGCGAGGAAGGGTTTGCCCTGACTCGGAACGATGATTTAGGAAACGCGCACTTGAGCGTCAGGAGAGCCCCATAAATGCACGGTCACGGCGGTGAAATCACCTCCCTCGCCATCGTGGTGGTGGTAGCGCTGGTGTGCGGGCTGGTGATGCGCCGCTTTCACCAGCCGGCCGTCTTGGGCTACATCCTGGGCGGAGCCCTGCTCGGCCCCTCGGCCCTGGGCCTGGTGGACAACCGGCACAACATCCAGATGCTCGCCGAACTGGGCGTTCTCATGCTGCTCTTCGTGATCGGCATCGAGCTTTCCCTGCAAGGCATCAAAAAGGTCTGGAAGGTGGCGCTGTTCACCACCTTGATCCAGATCGCCGTGGGCCTGGGCGCCATGTACGTGATGGGTTACGTGCTGCAGTGGCCCTTGGCCTTGACCGTGGTCCTGGGCTTCGTGGTGGCGGTTTCCTCCACCGCCGTGGCCATCAAGATGCTGGACGAAATCGGCGAAAAAAATACCCGGACGGGGCAAATCACCATTGGCATCCTGATCGCCCAGGACCTAGCGGTTGTGCCCATGATGCTGGTGGTCAGCTCGTTGCACGGCGAGGGCGGCATTTCCCTGCACGACATTTTGATGGTGATCCTCTCGGTGAGCTTCTTGGGCCTCTTGATCGTCTATCTGGGGCAACGCAAACCCTTGCGCCTGCCCTTCGTGCGCGGTGTCACCAACTCCATGGACCTCATGCCCTTGATGGGCTTGGCCTTTTGCTTCG
>JANQKX010000546.1 GCA_028280915.1 Kiloniellaceae bacterium | reverse complement strand
TCCGCGCCCTGCACAAAAAAGAACCGATAGTGGCCCGAAGTGGCCAACGCCGCCTGCTTGAGAGCGACCACCTGCAGGATGTCGCCGGGCAAGGGGCTGGGTTTTTCAATGCCAACCCGCCACGGGCGCCCTTCGGGGCCAACACCGCTGGCGCGCAGCTCGCCGCCCACCTCCACCAGGTGATTGGTCAGACCTTGGCTGGAGAGATATCGGCTGACCTGATCCACGGCGAAGCCCTTGGCCACGCCGGAAAGGTCCAGGCGCAAATCAGCCCGGGCCTTTCGGACCGTCTGCTGCCCTTCATCGGTTGCCACCAGATGGTGGCCCACAGCGGCGCGTTTCGCCGCGATATGGGCCTTCTGGGGAACCCGCGGTGCGCCATCCCCGGGACCGAAGCCCCAGAGGTCAACGACGGGGCCGACGCTGGGCTCGAAGGCTCCGGCCGACAAGCGGCTGACCCGCAGCGCCGCGTCGATGACCGTGTAAGTGTCCTTTGAGACGACCGTTTCCCTGCCGGCCGCCGCGCGGTTGATGGCCGACAGCTCGGAATCGGGCCGATAGGTGGACATTTGCCGGTCCACCGCTGACAAAAGGCCATCAATGGCCGCCGCCGCTCCCGCCTGATCGAGCCCCGCGGGCGGTTCAACCAGCTTTACCGTATAGGTCGTGCCCATGGTTTGGCCGCTCAGGGAAACCACCTCGTCCGACGGGTCGCCGCAGCCCACCAAGGTGAGAAAGGGTGTCGCCAGGGCCGCCTTTTGCGCGCCCGACAGCAGTTCTCGCCGCGTCAATCCGTATTTCATCGCCTCACCCCACGTCACCTCTTACGCAAAAAAGGCCTCTTGCGTGAACAGCCTTCGCCCCCAAAAGACCTTGTTTCAAATAGGCCTTGCCCAAAAAGGCAAAACCCGCGATGCCGCCCAAACGGCAGCAAAGCATTGCGATTTCGCATATGATCGTCTTTAATACAACAAGCTGCCCCACAATGAAACACCTCTCTAGGTGGGAAAAATCGCTCAGGGTGGTGTCTGTTTTTGGGTGGTGTCCATCGCAACCTGCCAAGGACGAGGAGGAGTCCCATGACGCCAATTTCCTATCAAGGTCCGCTGGAAGAAGATGACAGTGACAAGCATCGGCACTCCCAAAGTATTGAATCCAACTTAGGCACGGGTCAGCCCGGCCTCACCGTATCGGCGATCCTGTCCGACAAGGGCGACGACGTTCATACCGCCTCGCCCCATATGACCGTAATAGAAGTGGTGGGCGAGCTGGCCCGCCTGCGAATCGGCGCCTTGGTGGTGGTTGACGGCGGCAACGTGCCGGTGGGCATCGTCTCGGAACGGGACGTGGTGCAGAAATCCGATACCAAGGGTCTTGGCATCTTCGATAAACCGGTGACGGAAATCATGACCCCCAATCCCCAAACCTGCCATCCGACCGACAAGATCGAAGATATCATGAAGCGCATGACCGACGGCCATTTCCGTCACATGCCCGTCATTGACGGGGGGCAATTGTGTGGTGTCATCTCCATCGGCGATGTGGTAAGGCACCGCATGACGGAGATCGAATACGAGAACCTGAAAATGAAACAGGCGATGGTCGGCTGATCCAAGCCGTCGCTTTGGGCTGGTTGCGGGCCTGGCACCTATGCTAGGCTGCTTCGCGTGGGAGGCGCTTTGAGCGGGCGCACTGAGGGGGAGATTTCAAAGCACTGAGCTTTGTCCGCTAGACGATGCAAACATTAGATAAGTTAACACCGGGAAGTGCTTCCGGCCTGAGTTTTCGACTCAAAAAGGGGCTCGACCTGCCGATTACTGGCGCGCCGGCCCAGGAAATCGAAGAGGCGCCGGCGGTTGCCAGCTGCGCCGTGGTCGGTGAGGACCATCTGGGCCTGAAGCCCAAGATGCTGGTCGCCGAAGGCGACACGGTCCGGTTGGGCCAAGCCTTGTTCACCGACCGCCGCCATCCGAGCGTGCGATTCACGGCGCCGGCCGGCGGACGGGTGCGGGCGATCAATCGGGGTCACCGCCGCGCCCTGCAATCGGTGGTCATCGATATCGACGAAGGCATGGAGCCGCTGACGTTCGAGACCGGCGGCGTGGACCAAATCGACAGCCTGGAGCGGGCGAAGATCACGGAAACCCTGCTGGCGGCCGGGCTGTGGCCCTGCTTGCGCACCCGGCCCTTCTCCAAGGTGCCCGACCCGGAAAGTACGCCCGCGGCCATCTTCGTCACCGCCATGGACAGCGGCCCGCTCGCGCCCAACGCGGCGGTGGTGATCCGTGAAGCGGCCGAAGATTTCAGCAACGGGGTCAAGCTGCTGGCGCGCCTGACCGACGGCCCGGTCTATGTCTGTGGGCGTGCCGGCGACGAACTGCCCGACATCAGCGGCGGCCAAGTCAAACAAGCCATCTTCGAGGGGCCCCATCCGGCGGGATTGGCCGGCACCCATATCCATTTCCTGGACCCGGTGCACGCGGAAAAGATGGTCTGGACCGCCAACTATCAAGACGTTATGGCCATGGGCGCGCTGTTGCGCACCGGCCGGCTGCCCACCACCCGCGTCATTTCCATCGCCGGCCCGGCGGCCAAGAACCCGCGGCTCTTGCGCACGCGGCTGGGCGCGGCCATCGGGGACCTGGTGCAGGACGAATATGACGGATCGGATGTTCGGATCATTTCCGGCAACGTGCTGACCGGGCGCACCGCGGTGGGGCCCTTGGGCTACCTGGGCCGCTTTCACCACCAAATCACCATCATGCAGGAAGGCCGCAAGCGGGAGCTGTTCGGCTGGCTGATCCCCAGCATGGGAAAATTCGCCACGGCAAACGTGCACCTATCGAGCTTTTTCCGGGAAAAGCTCACCTTTCCCTTTACCACCAGCCTGAACGGCAGCCCCCGCGCCATGATCCCGGTGGGCCTTTACGAGGACGTCATGCCCTTGGACATCTTGCCCACCCAGTTGCTGCGCGCCCTCTTGGTCATGGACACGGAAGAAGCCCAGTCCCTGGGTTGCCTGGAACTGGACGAAGAGGATATGGCGCTTTGCTCTTATATCTGTATGAGTAAGTACGAGTACGGCATGGCCTTGCGCGCCAATCTGGACAAGATCGAGGCGGAAGGCTGACCCCATGAAGTTGCGGCAATGGCTGGATTCGATCGAACCCCAGTTCCTCAAGGGGGGACGCTACGAGAAGTACTACGCCGTCTACGAGATGGTGGACACGCTTCTCTATACCCCTAAGACCGTCACCCAAGTGGCGCCCCATGCCCGGGTCAACCTGGACCTGAAGCGCACCATGACCTATGTGGTCCTGGCCACCATCCCTTGCGTGCTGTGGGGCATCTGGAACACGGGCTTCCAGGCCAACATGGCCCTGGCGGAAATGGGTATGGAGAGCATCGGCGGCTGGCGCGGGTGGATCATCGATCTGCTGTGGATCGGGCATAACCCCAACAATCCCTTCGCCTGCCTCGTACTGGGCTTTTTATTCTTTTTCCCGATTTACGTGGTGACCCTGGCGGCCGGCGGCCTTTGCGAGGTGGCCTTCGCGGTGATCAGGGGGCATGAGGTCAACGAGGGCTTTTTTGTCACCTCCATGCTCTACGTGCTGATCGTGCCCGCCTCGACCCCCTTGTGGCAGGTGGCGCTGGGCATCATTTTCGGCGTGGTGATCGGCAAGGAGATCTTCGGCGGCACGGGCAAGAACGTGCTGAATCCGGCGCTGACCGGCCGAGCCTTTTTATATTTCGCCTACCCGGCGCAGATCTCGGGCGACGCGGTCTGGGTGCCCGTGGACGGCTATACGGGCGCCACGGCCTTGGGTGTTTCGGCGGCAC
>JANQKX010000531.1 GCA_028280915.1 Kiloniellaceae bacterium | reverse complement strand
GCGACCGCTGCTTCTCGGGCGGTGGTGATGCTCTCCTCGGCGGCCGCGGCCTGGGCCCGGACGGAATCCGTGGCGGCCTGAACCTCCGCGGCTTCCGACTGCTTTTGCAGCACGTCGATCTGGCCGGCGATCTCCACCAGTTCCAAGGCCAGGGTCCGTTCCAGCTCCATGCGCTTCAGATCCCGCTCTTTCAGGATGCGGGCCTCGTCCAAGCCCCGGTCCGAGGCGATGCGCGCCCGCTCGATTTCCTCGTTGGCGGAAATCTCGGTCTCCTCGACCGATTGGCGCAGGGCGATCTGCTGGGCCCGCAACAAGCGGTCCCGTTCGATGCGAGCCTTGTCCAAGGTCTGTTCCTGGGCGATCCGGGCGCCTTCCACGGACTTTTGCGCCGCGATCCGGGCCATGTCCACCTGCTGGCCCCGGGCGATGTCGCGGTTTTCCGTTTCCTCCTCGGCCACGATACGCGCTTCGCGAAGCTGCCGTTCGGAAACCACGCGGGCGCGCTCGATATCCTCGTTGGCGGCGATCTCTGCGGTTTCGGTCAGATGGCGCTGCTTGATTTGCTGCTCGCTGATCAGGCGCTGGCGCTCGATACGGGACTTCTCCAACTCCTGCTCCTGGCCGATGCGGGCCTGCTCCACCTCTTGCTGGGCGGCGATTTCGGCCGCCTGCAGGGCCAGTTGCCGGGCGATTTCCCGTTGCCGGGTTTCCTGTTCGCTGGCAATGCGCGACTGGGCCGCCTCGGATTCCTGGGCGGCGCGGGTGCGCTCGATCTCGGCCTGTTGCTGGGCCCGCATGGCCTCGATATCCCGGGATTGGGACAGGCGGGCGCTTTCGCTTTCCTGCTCCAGCTGCAAGGTCTGCCGCTCCGCTTCCAGATTGCGGCTGCGGATCGCCACCATGGCGGCCTGCTCGATATCGTTGCGCAGTTTGCGCCGGTCCTCGATGGTTTCGATCAGCTTGGTCAGGCCTTCCGCGTCAAAGCGGTTGGCGGGGTTGAAGTATTCCAGATTGGTCTGATCCAGGTCGGTGATGGCGACGGTTTCAAGCTCCAGTCCGTTTTGCCGCAAGGACTCGCCGGCCCGTTCTCCGACCCGAGCCACATAGTCGCCGTGGCGCTCCAGCATTTCGTCCAAGCTCATTTCCGAAGCCACGGCCCGCAGGTCGCTGACGAACTTGCTGGACAGCAGCTCGGCCAGCTGCGCCGGGTCCGTGGTGCGCCGGCCCAGGGTGGAGGCGGCGGCGGCCACGGCCGGTTTCTCCTGGATCACGCGCACGTAAAACTCGGCCTCGATGTCGACCCGCATGCGGTCCCGGGTGATGATGGCGTCTTCCTGGCTGCGGTCCACGGGGATGCGCACCACGTTCAGGTTGACCGGGGTGATCTCGTGCACGATGGGCAAGACCAAGGCCCCGCCGTTGATCACCACCGTCTCGCCACCGAAGCCGGTGCGCACGAAGGCCACCTCCTTGGTGGAACGGTGATAGAGCCAATTGAGCAGGTAGACCACCACGGCGATGGCGATCACCGCGACTATGAGCCACAGAATGATGGATCCTATCAGGCTGCTCGTCATGATCGAAAACTCCCTTAGCCTGTCATTTCTTTCAGCTTGTTTTGATGGCCTTGAAGGCCTTGGTTTGTTCGGTGAGCGCCACCTCGGTGGGCAGGCGCTCCATGGAGGAGGCGCCGTAAAAGCCGTGGCAGCAATCCGTGTGGGCCAGCACGTACTGGGCATCCTCGGGTAGGGCGACGGGGCCGCCGTGCACCAGCACGATGACCTCCGGATTGACCTTCAGGGCGGCCTCGGCCCAAGCGTTGACCAAGGCCGGGCAGTCTTCCAGCTTCAAGGCGGTTTCCGCACCAATGGCGCCGCCGGTGGTCAGGCCCATGTGGCACACCACGATGTCCGCGCCGGCCCGGGCCATGGCCGCGGCTTCGTCCTCGTTGAACACATATGGCGTGGTCAGGAGGTCCTTTTCATGGGCCAGGCGGATCAGATCCACCTCCTGCCCATAGGACATGCCCGTTTCCTCCAAATTGGCGCGGAAGGTGCCGTCGATCAGCCCGACGGTGGGGAAGTTCTGCACGCCTGAAAAGCCCACGGCCTTCACCTGATCCAGGTAGTGGTCGAAGAGGCAAAAGGGATCGGTGCCGTTCACCCCGGCCAGGACCGGCGTGTGCTTGACCACGGGCAAGACCTCGCTGGCCATCTCCATAACCACCTCGTTAGCGTTACCGTAAGCCATGAGCCCGGAGAGGGAGCCGCGCCCGGCCATGCGATAGCGGCCGGAGTTGTAGATCACGATCAGGTCGATGCCGCCCGCTTCCTCGCACTTGGCTGACAGGCCCGTGCCCGCACCGCCGCCGATGATGGGCTCGCCCCGCCGCTTCATGTCTTGAAACTTGGCGATCAGTTCGGTTCGGTCAAAGCGTGGCATGGTGACGGGTCCTTGTGATGGGATCGATTTCGCTGAGGGCGGAGACGACCGCGGCGGCGAAGGCCGGGTCGTTGATGTGATGGGGTACCCGCACCAGGCGGCGGTTGCTGGCTTCTTGGAAGTTTTGCGTGATGGCGCTGAAGAGGGCCTGGTCGGCGGCCGGATCGTGGAAGGGCTGGCCCGGCGCGTCCAGGGCCGAGACGCCGCCCTCGGGCAGTAGGAAGCGCACGGGGCCGCGCATTTGATTGATGCGTCCGGCGATCCATTCGCCCATGCGGGCATTTTCCTCCGGCGTGGTGCGCATCAGGGTGACCTGCGGGTTGTGCTCCACGAAGTTGCGGCTCTTATAGCGCTCGGGCACCGTGTTGCGCGGGCCGAAGTTCACCATGTCCAAGGCGCCCACGGAGCCCACATAGGGGATCTGGGTACGGATGAAGGCGCCGAAGCGGTCCTCGTCGGCGGGAAACACGCCGCCCATCATCATGTCGCAGACCTCCGTGGTGGTGAGGTCCACCGCGGCGCTCAAGAGGCCGCTGTCGGCGAGTTTTTCCATGGAGCGCCCGCCTGTGCCCGTGGCGTGGAATACCAGGCACTCATAGCGCGCCTCCAGGGCGGCGGAAATCTGCCGGATCGCCGTGGTGGTCACCCCGAACATGGTTAGGCCCAGGCTGGGCTTGTCGGGTGCCTCCTGCCGGCGGCGCTGACGCTGCGGCACCTGCTTGACCATGCCGGCCAGGGCATTGGCGCCGTTGGCCAGGATGCGCTTGGAGATCCGA
>JANQKX010000464.1 GCA_028280915.1 Kiloniellaceae bacterium | reverse complement strand
CCCCTTCGTCCATTTGGAAATAAATCGCTCCGGCCGGCGACAGCCGCTCGGCCGCTTCAAGCTGATCGCAGCCCCAGTCCCGGGCGATGTCGGCCAGTTCCCGTCCGGCGCTCTCCGGGTGGGTCTCGGACCAGGTGACCATCACCTTTTCCGCCTTGTCCAGGTACTTAGGCAGCAGCACCGTGGAGCTGGCCGCGTAGGGGTAGCAGTCCAGATTGAGCTCTTGGGTCCCTTGGGCTTCTTCAATCAGGGCCAGGGTTTCCCGGCTGCGGCCCCAGTTGCGGTGGCCGGAACATTTTTTGTGGGAGATCACCACGGGCACGCCGGCCTCCCGGCCGGTTTGGAAGGTCTCTTCCAGGGCCGCGACGATGTGGTCGCCCTCGTCGCGCATGTGGGTGGTATAGAGACCGCCGGCCCGGGCCACCGAGCGGCAGAGGTCGATGACCTCCTGGGTGGGGGCGGCGTTGGCGGGCGGATAGTCCAAACCGCTGCTCAGGCCGATGGCCCCGGCGGCCAGGGCCGCGTCCAGGCGTTGGCCCATCTGGCTGACCTCATCGGCGGACGCGGCCCGGTCCAGGCTGTCCATGGCCTCGGCCCGCAAGGCGGAGTGACCCACCAAGGCGGCCACGTTGGTGGCCGGCGGGGCCGCTTCCAGCGCCTGGGCATAAGCCGCGAAGGTGGGGAAGGCGAAGTCTTCCCGGCCACCGAGCAGGTTCATGGGCGGCGGCGGGGGCTTGTCCAGGTTCACCGGTGACAGGCTGATGCCGCAGTTACCCACCACCACGCTGGTCACGCCCTGGCTCACCTTGGGCGTCATCTCCGGGTCCACCAGCACCAGGCGGTCGTCGTGGGTGTGCACGTCGATGAAACCCGGCGCGACGGCCAGGCGGCCGTTCACGTCAATAACCTCACGCGCGGCGCGCCCATCCAAGTCTCCCACCGCAGCGATGTGTGCGCCGTCCACGGCCACGTCGCCGTGAAACGGGGAATCACCGCTGCCGTCCACCACCAAAGCGTCTTTTACGATGAGATCCACGTCGCTCATGCCGGTTTGTTCCTCTTGCCCTGTTTCCAGATCCCCGCCCACTATAAGCACCCGCTGATGTGCTGCAAACCGTGCTTAGCCATGGCAATTCGATTTCCCGTTCCGCGGGTATTTTGCCCACCAGGGCTTGCGGCGTCCATGACAGAATGTTAAAAGGGATTCGGAGACTCTTTGAATCATAGATAATTTTCAAAGAGTTATGGGCAGCATCGACGGCTTGGTCGGGGGAACGTTTCGAGCCGGCGGTGTTGAGGAGGTCTGAAGGTTATGTCTCTTGGCCTGCGGGATAACCGCCGGCGCCAAAAGCGCCAGGTATGGTGGCGGCTGTTCAAGATCGTCTTGGGCATCGGGTTGTTTTTGGCCGTGGGCGGCTATGCCTATCTGGCCGGAGAGAACCTGGCCCACCACGAGGTGGAGCGGCAAGCGGTGAAAATCGCCCAGCTGGAAGAGAGCCTGGCGGGCCTGCAGCAAAACAACGGCGACCTCTCTGAAAAGGTGAAAAAGCTGTTCAACGTGGCCGAGGAATGGAAGGCCCGTTATGAAAAAGACATCCCTACCGGCGAAATGGACGCGTTCTTGAAAAAGATCGAGGCCAAGCTGGAAGGGGGCCTAGACCCGGCGCGGCTGGCCTTTGTGATTGATCAGGCCCGGCCGCCGGAAAACTGTGACGCGGAACCGGTGACCAAGCGCTTCATCGTGCGCACGCCCCTGCAAGGGGAAGGCAACGACGCGGTGAGCTTTTTTCAAAATGCGGTCACCGTGACGGCCACGGGCGACAACAGCGTGGATGAGAACGGCAATAATGAGGCCTGGTTCGACAAAGCCAAGCCCCTCTCGGTCAGCTTCGCTCAATTGGGCGGCGAAACGGCGGAGGTGCAAGGTGTGATCCCCCTGCATTACGCGGTAATCGCCGGGAACAACGAATACCGCTTTTCCGTGACCGAAGGGCCGCGCGGTTTTGTCCTGGTCACCGCCGACCGCTGCGATTATCC
>JANQKX010000457.1 GCA_028280915.1 Kiloniellaceae bacterium | reverse complement strand
GGCATTGGGGCCCCAGAGGCCGATGGTGGTGAAATCGGTGGAGACATCGGTGATGGCCACGTTATAGTCCAGATCCGCCGCCATGCGCTTCATGTAGGTGAAGTCCCGATTGCCCGCATCCGCCCCGTCCACGAAACGGAAGCGGTCGGCCATGCGGAAGACCGTGAAGTCGGCCTTGACCATGCCCTTTTCGTCCAGGAAATGGGTGTAGATACCCTTGCCCACCTGATTGTCGCCGCCCACCTTGGCCACGCAGAGGTACTCCATGAAGGCCACGTGGTCCGGGCCGGTCACGTCGTAGATGGCGAAGTGGGAGAGGTTGATCATGCCCACGTTGGCGCTCATCTCCAGGTGCTCGGCGTTGGAGACCCGCCAGAAATGGCGGCTGTCCCATTCGTTTTCCCGAACCGGCACCTGGTTGCCGTACTTTTCCAAGAGAGGTTCGTTGCTGGCATAGCCATGGGCCCGTTCCCAGCCGCCCAGCTCCATGAAGTAACCGCCCAGTTCCTTTTCCCGCTCGTAGAAGGGACTGCGCCGCACGCCCCGGCCGCCGGCGAAGGGCTCGCGGGGGTGCACGGCCGGATTATAGATCTTCATGGCCGTTTCGGTGCAGCGTTCGGCGATGAAGCCCTCCTCGGTTTGGAAGGGATAATAGCGGGCGTAGTCGATGGCGTGATGGTCGATTTCCGTGCGCCCGTCGGTCATCCAATCCACCAGCAGTTTCGCCATGCCCGGGCCGTCCTTGACCCAGATGGCCACCGCGTACCACAGGCCGCGCACCTTTTGGCTTTCTCCGATGGAGGGGCCGCCATCCGTGGTGACCTGAAGCAGGCCGTTGAAGGAGCGTTTTTCGTCGTAGCCCAGCTCCGCCAGGATGGGGGTCAGTTCCATGGCCCGCTCCAAGGGCTCCATGACCTGTTCCAGGTCCAGATCCCGCTGGGAGGGGGAGAGGCGGGCTTCGGACTTGTCCAAAAGGTCCCGCGGGTGGCAGAGGCGGGGCTCGGTCTCCTCGTAATAGCCCCATTCGATCATGCCGCCTTCGGTGGTCTTGGGATCGCCGGTGTCGCGCAGGTAGGCCGAGTTGCCCTGGTCCCGCAGCAAGGGCCAGCCGATGTCCTTGCCGGTGCCGGCGAATTCCTCGTAGGGGCCGAACCACAAAAGGGGATGGTCCACTGGCATGACGGGCAGATCCTCCCCGGCCATGCCCGCGACCAGACGCCCCCACAGACCGGCACAAACCACGACCCGGTCGGCCAGGATCTTGCCGCGCGGCGTCTCCACGCCCTTGATGTGGCCGTCCTCGATGATCAAGCCGGTGGCCGGGGTGTTGGGGAAGACCTTCAAGTGGCCGGTCTTTTCCGCGTTGTTGACCAGCTCGCCGGCGACCACCTGGGACCGGGGCACGACCAGCCCCGCGTCCGGGTCCCACATGCCGCCCTGCACGACGTCTTCCTCGATCAGCGGGAATTTCTCCTTGATCTCGGCCGGGCTCACCAGGTGGGCGCGGGTCCCGAAGGCCTTTCCGGAGGCCACTTTACGCTTGATCTCGTCCATGCGGGCATCGTCGCCCACGCGAGCCACCTCAAGGCCGCCCACCTTGGCGTAGTGGCCCATTTTCTCGAAAAAATCGATGGAATAGAGCGTCGTCCAGCACGACAGGAAATCATGGCTGGTGGCGTAGCAAAAGTCCGACGCATGGGACGTGGAGCCGATGTCGGTGGGGATCGCCGACTTGTCGATGCCGACAATGTCGGTCCAGCCGCGCTCGATCAGGTGATGGGCCACCGAGGCGCCCACGATGCCACCCAAGCCAACGATAACAACCTTCGCCTTTTCAGGAAAATCCGCCATGATGTTTCTCCGCCAATGGGGGTCGCCTGGTGCGCCCGCGCCAACTCACGCCTTGTTCTATTTTCCGGTAGTCCAATACCTGAAGGCAACGCCTATTCCAATTCATGCCTTCTTCTGGCGGGAGATTATGTGCGTGAATCGGGGGATTCTGTCTTTTTAGCGACCGATCACGGCAGGCGAGCGCCGCGCCAAACTAACCAGGGCGCACAAACCGCTGCTCCATGACCTCATGATGCCATTGCTTGCCCAAACGCTCCTCGGCCAGTTGGAAACCGTGTTTTTCATACAAGCGCCGGGCGGGGTCCAATCCCTTGAAGGTCCAGAGCACGGTTTGGGAAAACTGGTTTTGATCGACAAAGGCCATGGCCGCGTCCATCAGCCTGTTGCCCACCTTTAGGCCGTGCCAGACTTCGTCGACGATGAACCAGCGCAGGTGCGCGGTGTTGCCGCCAAGATCCTCGCCATCCACCGTAACGCCGCCGAGGATCTCGCCGCCCAGTTTGGCGGCCCAGGTCTGGTTGCGGGTTTTGTCCAGCCTTTCCAGAAACGCGGCATATTCCGCCGCTACTTTTGCTTCGAAGGACCGCCCGAAGCCGCTGTGCTGGTGGTAAAAGGCGCCATGAAGTTCCGCGATCCGGCCGAGAAGACCGGGTTGGTAACCCGGTACGATTTGGATCTCTTCCGACAAGGGGTCGGATTGTCCTTTGCTGCTGCAGGCCCACAAGGAATCCGCGTAGGTCGTCAGTCCTTCCCGTACCCGGCGCACCTGTGCGGGAGTGAGCGGTGAAACTGCCGCGCGCACCTGGCGCCGCGCAAACTTGGTGATCTGCCGGAACAGCCTTTCCCCGCTTTCCGTCAATTTCAATTGCTTGGCCCGCCCGTCGCTCTGAGCGGCCACCTCATCAATCAGGCCGCTTTTGACCAGTCCGGCGACCAGACGGCTGATCGTGGACTTTTCGAGCCGCAGAAGTTCCGCCAGGTCCCGGGCATGGGTCACCGGGCGGGTGCCGATTTCCAAGACCGCATGGACCCCCGATGGCGACAGCTCCGTGCCGGCCAGACGGCTGCCCATGAAGCCCCAAGCCCGCACCAGGCGGCGGGACTGCAGCCTCAACTCATCGATAAGCGGGTCATCCAGTAGCGTCATTGGGCCAGCACCGTCATTGGGAGAGTCAATATAGTTGTATAATACAACTATATTGAGTCCATTCATCCAGCGGGTCAAGAAAATTTGGGCGAATCGCCCCCTGCCAGGAACAATTTGGTCTGATTGAGGTGCCGATGACCGGGGCCTTCTTTGAAATCGTCGTATTCATTCACACAATAAATGGTTGCTGTATTCAAAGTATTGCTGCTTTGTCGGTTCTATAGAAATTTATGAGACCAAACGTTTTGTCTGTGGTGAGGCTGCCTATTATCATTCAGATGAAGAACCGTGAGGCAATGGGATGACACAGGGGTATTTGATCGGCCGGGTACCGCTTCGTTTCAGCGGACATGACAGCGCGGCGCGGCTTGGCGAACTGTCGGCGATTGCTTTCGATGGTGATGGCAACCTCTGGGCCGCGCCTGATGAAGGGGCCGCCGTGGAACGCCTGTCGCCGCGCAAAGGCGGCGACTATGTTGCCTCGAAACCCATCCCCTTGACAGGGGCGCTTCATTTGCCCAAGTCAACAAAAACGGAAATCGACATTGAAGGTCTGGATGTCCACGGCGACGCGCTTTGGCTGACCGGATCCCACACCAGCACGCGGCAAAAGGCGGCACGGAAAAACGGCCGATTGGATCCGGCGCGGCTTGCGGCGGTGTCCGCGAAGCCGGACCGTTATGTGGTGACGCGGGTGCCTTTGCAGGATGGAGAGGTAACGGGGCCGGTCGCCCATTTGCCCTATACGGAAACAGGGAACAGCCTCATGGACGCCTTGGTAGAAGATCCTCATTTTGGGCCGTTTCTGAAATTCTTTAAGGCCAAAGGAAATTCACTGCCCCTTGCCAGTAAGGAAAATGGCTTCGACATCGAAGGCTTGGCGGTTCGCGGCAAGCGAATTTTCCTGGGGTTGCGGGGGCCTGTCCTGCGCGGTTGGGCGGCGCTGCTGGAGATCCAGCCCGATTGGGATGACTCAGAGCCCAAAGGAGATAAAGCCCGCAGCGGGCTCAGCTTGGTGCCGGTTGGGCGCAAAAAACGGCTCTACCGAAAGCACTTCCTCAAACTGGACGGCATGGGGCTGCGTGACTTGACCTGGCAGGACGACCGACTGCTGCTCCTTGCCGGTCCCACCATGGACATCACCGGCCGCCAAAGCCTGTGGGCGCTTGACGCTACCGTCTTCGCCGGCGAGGGCGACACCATAACCGAGTTCGACGGCAAAACGCTCAGGTCGCTCTTTGACCTGCCGGAGGTGATCCGCGCCGACAAGGCCGAGGGCCTGGCGTATTACGATGGCCTGGGGGAGCCCGGTGTCATGATTGCCTATGATTCCCCTTCCGGGATGCGGCAACCCGATGACTGCAGCGTCTATGCCGACGTCTTTCGTCTGCCGCCCAACTAGAGCGTCTTCACCCGCCTTCTATCTTATGTCATATTGAGCACAGTAAACTATGATCATCTCAGCGTATTGAGAACTTTGATAAGGGGAAGTTTGAATGAAACTCTTTGTATCGGGCGTTGCTTTGGCGGTCTCCATGACGCTCTTCGGCGTGACTCTCTTCGGCACTGCGGCCCAGGCGCAAAGCCCGGTGGTGGAGAACGTCATCTCGGCCTGCGAAACCGAAATCACCAGTTATTGCAGCCAGGTCTCGCCCGGTCAGGGCCGTTTGATGGCCTGTTTTTTTGCCCACGAGGACAAACTCTCGGTGCAATGCATCAATGCCCTTTACGACGGCATGACGGCGCTTGAGCAAGCGGTGGACGCCATCTCCTACGTGGCTAGCCAGTGCGAGGAAGATATCAACACCAAATGCGGTGAAACCGTTCCCGGCGAGGGCCGCATCGCCGAATGCCTGCTGGACAATAAGGCGGAGCTGTCGGCGAGCTGCAGCGGCGCGATCGATGAGGTTGGTCTGCAAAAGGCGGAATAAGGCCTGATTGAACGAGTATTCAAAATTCTTTTGTCAACGGGCGGGAATATGATGTTTTGGGTTCCCGCCCCCGCGCGTCAACTCATAGCGGCGTTGATTTATAAAAGCCCCAGCGCCAGCCAGGGGAAGGCGATCAGCAGCAACAGCCGGACCATGTCCGCCGCCACGAAGGGCAGCACGCCCCGATAGATGTCGCCAATTCTCACATCTGGGGCCAGGCCCTTGATCACCAAGACATTCATGCCCACGGGCGGGGTGATCAAGCCCAGCTCGACCGTGATCACCGTGACGATCCCGAACCACACCGGGTCGAAACCCGCCGCGGCGATCATGGGAAAAACCACGGGCACGGTCAAAAGCATCATGGCGATGGAATCCATGACGCAGCCCAGGGCCAGATAGAGCCCCAAGACGCACAGCAGGATCAAATAGGGCTGCAGCTGCAGACCGACGACCAGCTCGGTCAGGGAAAAGGAAAGACGCGAGACGGACAGGAAATAGCCGAAAATGTCCGCGCCGATGATCATGAAAAAAATCAGTGCCGACAGCAGCACGGTTTCCTGCACGGCGTCGCAAAAATCTTGAAAGCTCATGCCCCGCCGCCAGGCGATCAAAAAGGCCCCGGCGGCGCCAAAGGCGGCGGCCTCGGAGGGAG
>JANQKX010000434.1 GCA_028280915.1 Kiloniellaceae bacterium | reverse complement strand
CCGGAAAAACCGAAAGCCGAACCTGAACCGGAAAAGCCAAAGGCAAAGCCGGCGGCCGGATCGCCGGAGAGCGCGGCCCAAAAAGATCCGGCCCAAAAGGACGCAGAAGCACAAGACAAACCGGGGGATGGCAAGGATGGCTAACGAACAGTTTTCCGACAAGGCGGTCGACCTGGCCAATCGGGCGCGGGAGTTATCGGACGATTTGGCGGGGTTGGCCGCGGACGCGGGCCGTTTTGTGACCGAGGCCGCGGCGGACGGTGGAACGTCGCCCCTGGTGATCGGTTTGACCGTTTTGGTCTTGGCCGTCTTCGTGGGCTATCACGTGGTGTGGCGGGTGACCCCGGCTCTGCATTCCCCCTTGATGGCGGTGACCAACGCCATTTCCTCGGTGATCATCGTGGGCGCCTTGATCGCGGCGGGGCCGGCGGATTTCGGTTTCAGCGAGGTCATGGGATTTTTGGCCGTGACCTTGGCGGCGGTGAACATCTTTGGCGGTTTCATCGTGACCCATCGCATGCTCGCCATGTTTAAAAAGAAGAAATAGGAGAGGACTGTCATGAGCGAGAATTTGGCAGGCCTGCTCTATTTGGTCGCGTCGGTTTGTTTCATCCTGGCCTTGCGGGGCCTGTCCCATCCCACCACCAGCCGGAACGGCAATCTTTTCGGCATGGTGGGCATGGCCATTGCCATCATCACCACCTTGGCCCTGCCCGGCGTGGTGAGCTACGGCATCATCATCGCCGGGCTGCTGATCGGCGGCGCCATCGGCACCGTGGTGGCCCTGCGCATCAACATGACCGCCTTGCCCCAGCTGGTGGCGGCCTTTCACTCCCTGGTGGGGCTGGCCGCGGTTTTGGTGGCGGTCGCCGCCTTTTACCGCCCCGAAGCCTATGGCATCGGGACCGTCGGGGACATCAAGATCGCCAGCTTGATCGAAATGTCCCTGGGCATCGCCATCGGCGCCATTACCTTTACCGGTTCCGTGGTGGCCTTTGCCAAGCTGCAGGGGCTGGTATCGGGCAAGCCCTTGATGTTTCCCATGCAGCACCCGCTGAACGCGGCGCTGGGCATCGCCATCGTGGTGCTGATCGTGATCCTGTGCAGCACCCAATCACCGGGCAGCCTGTGGCTGATCGTGCTGATCTCCCTGGCGCTCGGCTTGTTGCTGATCCTGCCCATCGGCGGGGCGGACATGCCCGTGGTGGTTTCCATGCTGAATTCCTATTCGGGCTGGGCGGCCTGCGGGATCGGCTTCACCTTGGAAAACAATCTGCTGATCATCACCGGCGCCCTGGTGGGCTCGTCGGGCGCGATCCTCAGCTACATCATGTGCAAGGGCATGAACCGCTCCATCTTCAACGTGATCCTGGGCGGCTTCGGCGGGGAGACGGCCGGTCCGGCCGGTGGCGCGGGGGAGGAAGACCGGGCGGTGAAAGCCGGCTCGGCGGACGACGCCGCTTTCCTCATGGCCAATTCCGGCTCGGTCATCATCGTGCCCGGCTACGGCATGGCGGTGGCCCAGGCGCAGCATGCCCTGCGCGAGATGGCGGACCTCTTGAAGTCCAAGGACGTGGAGGTGCGCTATGCCATCCATCCGGTGGCCGGCCGCATGCCGGGCCATATGAACGTGCTGCTCGCCGAGGCCAACGTGCCCTATGACGAGGTTCTGGAGATGGAGGAAATCAACCGGGATTTCAAATCCACCGACGTGGCCTTCGTCATCGGCGCCAACGATATCACCAACCCGGCGGCCAAGACCGATCCTACCTCGCCGATTTACGGCATGCCCATTTTGGAGGTGGCGGACGCGGGAACGGTGCTGTTCATCAAGCGGTCCATGGCCTCGGGCTACGCGGGCGTGCAAAACGAGCTGTTTTTCCGAGACAACACCATGATGCTGTTCGACGACGCCAAGAAGATGTGCGAGCAGATCGTCAAGGCCCTGGAGCAAGAGTGATGGCCCGGGGCGCCCCGGCGACTTTGGTTAGGTTCCGATCCGGTGAGCCCTTCCCATAAAAGCCTGGGCTTTGCCTTGGTCTTGGCGGCGGCCGTCTTTATCAGCTTTTCCAATGTCTTGGCGCCCCTGGTTTACGACCTGGCGACCAATGTGGAAAGCCTGCTGGTCTTGCGGCTGGTGATCTTCCTGATGCTCTGCGGCTTGTGGCTGCGCCTGCAAAACATCGCCTTCAAGCTCCAGCCGGGGGAATTGCGCCACTGCATCATCGCCGGGCTTTTTTATAACGCCGGCTCGGCCTGTCTCATGGCGGCGTTCGATTTCATCCCCGTCAGCCTGGCGGTGCTGATCTTTTACGCCTTCCCCTTGCTCACCTCTTTGGGCGAATCGGCCTGGGACCGGCGACGGCCCGCCCCGGTGCAGTTGGCCTGTCTGCTGGCGGCCTTGATCGGCCTGGCCGTCTGTCTGCACGTGGGCTTCGAGCAGTTGAACATGACCGGCTTGGTTTTTGCCGCCTTGGCGGCGCTCGGGGTGGCCAGCGCCTACCTTTGGTCCGGCCGCAAGTTGAACCGGCTTCCGCCGGCGCTTATGACCTTTTACATGGCGGCCAGCGGCCTGGTGCTGGTGACGGGCATTTTGGTGCTGCGCCAAGCCTGGGTGCTGCCGCCGGCGGAGGCCGTGGCGATTGGCGTGACCCTGGCGGCGGCCTTGGCCTTTGCGATTGCCTTTTTCTGTATGTTCGCCGCTGTCACCTTTATCGGCCCGGCCCGTTCGGCGATGATCATGAATCTGGAACCGGTGATCACCGTGGGGCTGGCGGTGCTGCTTTTGGCCGAGGTCCTAACCCTGCATCAGGTCTTTGGGGCCGCCTTGGTGATCGCGGCGGTTTTTGCGTCTCAGCTATTCACACCGGCCAAGGAGGGCGTTTGACCCATGGGTCAGGGCTTTTTGGCCAAGACTTGAGATTGCAGCCGATGCCCGTCCTTTTCCAGCATGGGCAGGGAGGGATAGTCGATGATGGACAGCCCCCCGTCCACGATCAAGGTCTGACCGGTGACGAAGGAAGCCTCGTCGGAGGCGAGGAAAACCGCGGCGGTGGCGATTTCATCCACCGTGCCCATGCGGTCGAAGAGGGAGGGGGGCAGGTCCCACTTGCCGTCGGAGGAGCCGCTGGCCTCGGCCTCCTTACCGGGATCCGAGGCGATCCAGCCCGGGCTGATGCCGTTGACCCGGATGCCATGGGGCGCGCCTTCGGCGGCAAAGGCGCGGGTGAGACCTTCCACGCCGGCCTTGGCCACGCAATAAAGGCCCCAATTGCCGTGCAGGGTCGCGGTGGAGGAGATATTGACAATGGCCGCACCCTTTTGCGCCGCCAGGGCCGGCAGGCAGTAGGCGCTCATGAAGTAGGAGCCGTCCAGATTGGCGCCGCGCAGCCGGTCCCAGCGCACGCCGGGGCCGTCTTCCGGCTCAAGGCCGCTGCGCGAGGCATAGATGCCCGCGTTGTTGACCAGGATGTGGAGGGCGCCGAACTCGGCGGTGATTTGCGGCACCAGGTCGGCCACCTGCTGCTCGTCGGCCAGGTCGGCGGCAAAAAAGCGGGCGCTGCCGCCCAGGTTTGCAACCTCATCGAGCACCCGGCGGCCTTTTTCATGATCCCGGCCGATCAGAGCGACGGCCGCGCCTTCGCGGATGAAGCGGAGCACGATGCCCCGGCCGATGCCGGAGTTGCCGCCGGTGACAACGGCGATTTTGCCTTTGAGTCTTTCACACTGTGAGGCCATCTTTCCAAGTCCTTCAAGGGCTTACCGGCAAGAGCTTGCCGGAACAACAAAAACCACACCGGTGGCCGGTGTGGTTCCACTTAAAATCCGCCGCCTGCACCCCAAAAGCCTGGAGGAAGGTGCCGCGACGTTGCCACGAAAGGATTGCTGAAGGCAATGACCGCTGAACCCAGGCTGCCCGCGATCAAGGCGACCGCGGGATGACGGGTGTCGCGGGCGTGATTAGAAGCCTTCGCGGTCCATCCGCTTGCGCAGCAGCTTGCGATAGCGCCGAACGGCTTCGGCCCGTTCCCGCTTTTTGCGCGCGGAGGGTTTTTCAAAATCCCGGCGAAGCTTCATTTCCCGGAAGACACCCTCGCGCTGCAGTTTCTTTTTCAGCGCGCGGAGGGCTTGATCGACGTTATTGTCGCGGACTTGTACTTGCACGGACGCTCAAAACTCCTTTCCAGTGCTCTAGGCCAGATTGACCCCAAAGCAGGTAGTTACGGGACAGATTTCAGAAAACGAGACAAAACAACGTGTTTGCGAAGACCAAGTCTAAGCAAGCTGCGGCTCTGGTACCATAGGACAATCCGGAAAGAAAGTCCTTTGTGACCAAGTTGTGTGCCCCAAACAGGGTTAATTTTCCGTTAAGGGCCTTTGCGACAATTGGGCATTCTATCTTTACCCATCAAGGCCTTATCACCATATTGAAGGAAGAATGAGGAAGGACCGATGGCCATTTTGAAAATTGCCTCCATGGGGCATCCCGTGTTGAAACAACGGGCGGCGGAAGTGGCCGACCCTGCGGCCCCTGAGGTGCGTCAACTGGCGAGTGACATGCTGGCGACCATGAAGGACGCGGGCGGCACGGGCTTGGCCGCGCCCCAGGTTCATGTGCCGCTCCGGGTTTTGATGTTTTATGTGGCGCGGGATCGGGCCGGAGAGCCGGCTGAGGCCGATCCGGGAGATTCCGAAAGTGGCGCGGGAACGCGGGAAACGAGCCCCTTCGCCGTGCCCTTGACCGTGCTGATCAACCCCGTGGTCGAGCTCTTGGGCGACGAAAAGGATCTGGGGCCGGAGGCCTGCTTGTCCGTTCCCGGCTTGGTGGGGCAGGTGCCGCGCTACCGCCACGTGCGCTATCGGGGCTTGACCTTGGACGGCCAAGAGCTGGTGCGCGAGGCCAGCGGCTTTCATGCCCGGGTGGTTCAGCATGAGTATGATCACCTGGACGGCATTTTGTACCCCCAACGCATGGTCGATCTGTCCACCCTGGCCTTTATGTCGGAAGTGGAGCGGGCCCAGCGGGCCTGATCGGCAAGGGATGGGCGGCGCTAACCGCCTTTGGGTAAAGAGGAAAGGATAAAGTTATGGCCATGGATCAAGAGCGGCAAAACTTGCTGGAGGCCATTTTGGGCCATGTGGTTTTCGACGGGTGGAGCCAGCAGGCGGTGCGCTCCGCCGCGGAAGAGCTGAAACTGAGCCCGGCCCAGTTGGATGCCCTCCTGCCGGGCGGGCCGGAAGAGGCGCTGCGGCTGTTTTGCAGCCGGGCCGACATGCAAATGCTGAACGCCCTGGCGGAGGTGGATTTGGCCGTCCTGAAAGTGCGCGAACGGGTGGCGACGGCGGTGCGTCTGCGCCTGGAGGCCGTGGCGCCCCACCGGGAAGCAGTGCGCCGGGGGTTGTCACACTATGCCTTGCCGCAGAACGGCGCCGCCGGCCTGGCTAGCCTCTACCGCACGGTGGATGCTATTTGGCACGGCATCGGCGATCGCTCGGTGGACTACAACTTCTACAGCAAGCGACTGTTGCTGGCCGGTGTCTACAGCACCACCTTGGCGTACTGGCTGAATGACAAGTCCGAGGATTTCGCCGCCACCTGGGCTTTTTTGGACCGGCGCATCTCGGAAGTGCTGAAGGTGGGCGGTACCCTGGGCAAGACCATGGGCCGCCTGTTATCCGTGCCGGATCGTTTGATGGCGGCCCGCCACAAGGTCCGCAGCACCCTGCGCAACAAGGGCCCCTTCGCGCGCACGCTCTGACCCCAATCGCAAGCCGGATCTGAAAGAGGAGGTCAATCCAACGAAGTTGGTTTCACGTCCAAGGGCAGCAAGCGGTTCACGTGACCCATCTTGCGGCCCGGGCGGGCCTGGTTCTTGCCGTAGAGGTGGAGCTTGGCGCCGGGTTCGGCCAGAAGTTCCAGCCAGTGATTGGCATCGGCGCCGACTAGATTGTTCATGACCGCGTTGGAATGGCGCTTGGGCGCGCCCAGCGGCAGCCCGGCCACGGCGCGGATGAACTGCTCGAATTGGGACACCAGGCAGGCGTCCATGGTCCAGTGGCCGGAGTTATGGGGACGGGGCGCCATTTCGTTCACCAAAACCTGATCGTCCCGGGTCACGAACATTTCGATGCCCAACATGCCGGTCAGATCGATTTTCTCGGCGATGGTGGTGGCGATGGCCTTGGCTTGCGCCGCCACGGCGTCAGGGATGTCGGCCGGTGCCAAGGTCTTGTCCAGGATGTGGTTCTTGTGGCGGTTTTCCACCGGCACAAAACTCTCGATATGTCCTGTCGCATCCCGGGCGACAATCACCGAGATTTCCAGGCGGAAATCCACGAAGGCTTCCAGGATGGCTTCCAGTTCCCCCTTATCGCCGGCGATGGCCGCCCAGGCTTCGGCCGGATCGGCCCCGGGCATGAGAGTGGTTTGCCCCTTGCCGTCATAGCCCAGTTCGGTGGTTTTCAAGACCGCGGGCAGGGGAAAGTTGGCAAGGGCCGCTTGCAGGCTTTCCCGATCTCGCACCGGGGCATATTGGGTCGTGGGTACGCCGACCGAGCGGCAAAACCCCTTTTCGCGCAGGCGGTTCTGGCAGATGGCGAGCACCTGGGGGCTGGGGTGCACGGCAACCCGCTCGGCCAAGTGGGCCGCCGTGGCGGCCGGGACATTTTCAAATTCGAAGGTGACCACGTCCACGTGATCGGCAAAAACGCTCAAGGCCGCCCAATCGTCATAGGCGGCAACGGTACAGAGGTCGGTGACCTGGCTGGCCGGTTCGTGAGCTGTGGGGCAGTAGACATGGCTGCGGTAGCCCATTTGCGCGGCCGCTTGGGCGGCCATGCGGCCCAGCTGACCGCCGCCGAGAATACCGATGACCGCCCCCGGCGCGAGGGGCAAAGGGCCGTTTGATGCCATGACCGTTAATCCTCTCGCTCGGGGACCAGGGCGACGGCGTTGGTCCGGGCCTCACGCCACTGATCCAAGGCGGCGGCGATCTGGTCGTTGCCGAGGGCCAGGACCGCGGCGGCCAGTAGCGCCGCGTTGACGGCGCCCGCCCGGCCGATGGCCAAGGTCCCCACCGGCACGCCGGCGGGCATCTGCACGATGGACAGCAGGCTGTCTTGACTGCCCAGGTTGCGGCTTTCCACGGGCACGCCAAAAACCGGCAGGGGCGTGATGGCCGCCGTCATGCCCGGCAGGTGGGCCGAGCCGCCGGCGCCGGCGATGATGACCTTGAGGCCCCGGCCCCGGGCTTGCTCGGCATACTCATAGAGGCGTTGCGGTGTGCGATGGGCGGAGATGATTCTGGCCTCGTAGGGCACGTTGAGAGTTTCCAAGATATCCGCGGCATGTTTCATGGTGGGCCAGTCGGACTGACTGCCCATGATCACGCCGACCAGTGGTGCCCCTTCACTCATGATGTTCCCCGTTCTTCCCCGCCGTCACTCGGGCCCCCCATGGCCCCCTGCGGTTAAGCAAGCGCCCAAGCTGTCATAAACAAAGACTTTATCCCAGCGGAATAGTGCTTCATGTTATAGAAAATTATCTGGCGCCGCAAAAACATCGGCCGGGCAGGGGCCGAGCGATGGCGTCGCGGACCGAGGTATGGGCATGAAGGTGCGAAATACGGGAGGCGGGACACCCATCACGCCGGCAGGCCCCATCACGCCGACGGGCCCAGTCGGACCGGCGACACCGGTCAGACCGGCGGCCGGTGTGCAAGCCGGGCGCCGGGTCGGCGATGTGGCGACCGTGATCGGTCTTTCCGAAGTGGATCTGACGCCCAAGGTCAAGGAGGCCATCGACAAACTGATGGCCGAGGTGGAGAACCTGCGTGGCGAGCTGGACGTGGCGCGTAAGCGGGTGGAATACCTGGAGCAGCTGGCCGACGAGGATGCCTTGGTGCCGGTGCTCAACCGCCGGGCCTTTGTGCGGGAATTGACGCGCACCGCCTCCTTCGCCGATCGTTACGGGATCACCAGTTCGGTGATTTATTTCGACATGAACGGGATGAAGCAGATCAACGACCGCTGGGGCCACGCCGCCGGCGATCAGGCCCTGCATCATGTGGCCACCGTGCTGGTCAATTCCGTGCGGGCCTCGGACGTGGTGGGCCGCTTGGGCGGTGACGAGTTCGGTTTGATCCTGACCCAATCGGATGGAGAGACCGCTGCGGCCAAGGCCGCCAGCCTGGCTGCGGAGATCGCCGCCCAACCCTTGAATTGGCGTGGCGAAACCGTGCCGGTCGCCGTGGCTTATGGGGTCCACACCATCGTCGCGGGGGAAAAGGTCGACGCGGCCCTGGAGGCGGCGGACCGGGCCATGTACATGAACAAGCGGGGTGCCGATGATGCCCCTGTGGCCGATGCCCCAAATGCCGATGGCCCTGCTTCCAATGCCGATGGCCCTGCTTCCAATGCCCCAGCGGCGGCTGGCCCCTCGGCCAAATAGCCGCGCTTGGTCATGCGCCGGATGGCGCTTCAGATCTATGGGGCCGCCCGCAAGCCGGTCTGAAATCGGGTTAGGCGATGATGTCCGGGAAAAGCTCGTCCTCGACCTTGAGGATCTCGTCCTTCAAACGCAGTTTGCGCTTTTTGAGCCGTTGCATTTGGAGCTGATCATAGGGGCCGGAATCCACCAGGCGCACAATGACGTCATCCAGGTCACGATGCTCAGTTTTCAGGGTTTCCAGCCGTTGCCGCAGCTGTTCGGGACTTGGTTTGTCCATGCTCTTGTTTATGAATGTCAAATATTGCGCCAGTATAGCGAAAAAGATGTCCCATTGGGAGTCCTGAACCGCCGCGGGATTGAGAAACTTGGAAAATCCCGGGCAAAATGACGTTCTGACCGGCTTTGGGGGGGAGGCATCATCGAAAATCACGCAGAAGATTTTTGGCAATTCAGCTTAAAACTTTACGGGGCGGAAGGCGTGGAATCGGCCTGCCTGAAGCTGCAGGACCGCTGCGGCTTGAACGTGAACCTGATCTTGTTTTGCTGCTGGATGGCCGCGCGGGGCCGGCGACTGTCGTCGGTGGAAATTCAGCGCCTCCGTGCGGTGGTCGCGCCCTGGGACGCCCAGGTGGTGACACCGTTGCGGGCCATCAGGCGCTGGCTCAAGGACCATTCCGAACCGGGTTTGGCCGGGCAGGAGGCCCTGCGCCGGGACATCCTGCAACAGGAATTGGCGGCCGAGCGCCTGGTGCAAAAAATGCTTGTGGCTTGCTTGCTTTTGGATGAGGGGACGGGGGATGTGGGCCTGGCGTCGGAGTCGGCCGAAGCCGCTTGGGACTCCCTGAGCTGCTATGTGGCAGAGACCGGCGCGGCACTTCAGGAAGAGGATTGGCAAAACCTGGCGAGCATCAAACAAGCGGCTTTTCCCCCATGAGGCCAGACTGAGCAGGTGTTATCCGCCCAAAACAGGTTTTTGCTATTTTTCCCGTCAAGCCGCGCTATTTTAAATGGTTTCTGGCTGCCAAGTTAAAGATAATTTTCCATAAAACCTTTGATAGGAACGCCTCTGTTTTTCAGGCTTTCACCTTGTGTTTTTTGGCGGGCTGATCATCGGCCGTCTCGCCCCAGCGCGCCACGCGGCCGCTGTCGATGTTGAAGAGGTCCAGAACCCGCCCCACCGAGTGGTCCACCAAGGCGTCGATGGAGGCCGGACGGGCGTAAAACCCGGGCACGGGCGGGGCGATGATGGCGCCCATCTCGGCCAGGGTCAGGGCGTTGCGCAGGTGCAGGCTGTGCAACGGGGTTTCCCGCAGCATCAGCACCAGTTTGCGCCGTTCCTTCAAGACCACGTCGGCGGCTCTGGTCAGCAGATTGCCGGTCACCCCATGGGCGATCTCGGCCAGGGTCTTGACGGAACACGGGGCGATGATCATGCCCATGGTCTGAAATGAGCCGCTGGAAATGGCCGCGCCGATATCGCTTGCGGGGTAGACCACATCCGCCAGCGCGCGCACCTCGGCCAGTTTTCGCTCCAACTCGTCGGCGATGGTACGCTCGCCCGCCTTGGAGATGACCAAATGGGTTTCGATGGGATGAAAACGCAGGGTTTCCAGGAGGCGAACGCCGTAAACGGCACCGCTCGCGCCGCTGATGCCGATAATCAGTCGCGGCTGTTGATCTGTCATATTTGTCATAAAAGGGCTTCGCCTTTCTCCTGTCACAAATTTGCAATAGTATCGTTTGTGCCCTATTATACATAGTACTGGAAACCAGCTGATGGGAGATTTGGGATGATTGCAGTAGAACGGATGGATGCACTGCGGGCCAAACACGCATTGATCGAAACCGAGATCGATGAAGAAAACCAACGTCCCCATCCCGACGATATGCGAATCATTGAATTGAAACGTGAAAAGCTGAGAATTAAGGAGCAACTCGAGGGGATTGTTAACTAACCGAACTGCGGGTTCAGGTTAGGTTTGCGGGGACCCGAAAGCGCGACGAAACGCCGGACTTTTGCGGCCCCCGTCCCATGAAGCGCCAAGCGCATCTCTCGCCGGGCCGGACTGGCCAGGGCATAACAGTGGTGCGGCAAGAGGGGGTTTTGTTTTTTGAAGCGGGTCGTTTGGCCCGCTTTTGTTTTGGTCTCGTTTTGTTTTGCCCTCGTTTTGTTTTGCCCCATGTGTGTCTTGGATCGACTGTTTTAGCTCGGCCATGGAAACCCGTGTGAGGGGGAAACCCACGTGAGGGGCGGGCGCCGATTCGCGGTCAAAGATCCCGGACCTTGTCCCGCAGCAAAAATTTTTGGATCTTTCCGGTGGAGGTCTTGGGCAGGTCGCCGAAGACCACGGATCTGGGGATTTTGAAGCCCGCCAGATTGGTGCGGCAAAAGGCGATGATCTCCTCCGCGTCGGCTTCGGCCCCCGGCTTCAGTTCGATGAAGGCGCAAGGGGTCTCGCCCCATTTTTCGTCGGGCCGGGCCACCACGGCGACGTTGGCCACGGCGGGGTGCTTGTAAAGCACTCCTTCCACTTCGATGGACGAAATGTTCTCGCCGCCCGAGATGATGATGTCCTTGGAGCGGTCCTTCAGCTCGATGTAGCCGTCCGGGTGCCACACGCCCAGATCGCCGCTGTGGAACCAGCCGCCCTTTAAGGCCGCCTGGGTCGCTTCGGGATTTTTCAAATAGCCCTTCATGACGATGTTGCCGCGCATGAAAACCTCGCCCATGGTCTTACCGTCTTGCGGCACGGGCAGCAGGGTTTCAGGGTCCGCGACCATCAGGTCTTCCAGGGGCAGGTAGTTGACCCCTTGCCGGGCTTGCAAGCGGGCCTGCTCAGCCATGGGAAGATCGTTCCAGTCGTCGTGCCAGGCGCAGACCACCGCCGGGCCGTAAACCTCGGTCAGGCCGTAAACGTGGGTGACCCGGATTCCCTGCTCGGCCATGGCGGCCAATACGGGGGCTGGGGGCGGGGCGGCCGCGGTCATGAAATAGACCTGCTGATCGAATGTCCGCCGTTCCCCGTCGCCGGCGTTCAACAGCATCTGCATGACGATGGGCGCGCCGCACATATGGGTGACACCTTTATCGGCGATGGCCTCGTAGATGGTCGACGATTGTACCTTGCGCAGGCACACGTGGGTGCCGGCCAGGGCGGTCACGGTCCAGGGAAAGCACCAGCCGTTGCAATGGAACATGGGCAGGGTCCAGAGGTAGACCGGGTGTTGGGGCATCTCCCAGGTCATGACGTTACCCAGGGCGTTCAAATAGGCGCCCCGGTGGTGGTAGACCACGCCCTTGGGATTGCCGGTGGTGCCCGAGGTATAATTCAGCGAAATGGCCGACCATTCATCCTCGGGCAATTGCCACTCAAAATCCGGGTCGCCTCCACGCAACAGGGCTTCGTAGTCCAGTTCCCCGAGCTTTTCGCCGCCAGGGCCCTGGGGATCGTCGATATCGACCACCAAGATGTCCCGCTCGAGCTGGTCCAGGGCCTGACGAATGACGGGCGAGAACTCCCGGTCGGTGATCAGCACCTTGGCTTCGCCGTGGGCCAGGATGAAGGCGATGGACGCGGCGTCCAGGCGGTAGTTGAGGGCGTTCAACACGGCGCCGATGGCAGGAATGCCGTGGTGGGCTTCCCACAGGGGCGGCGTGTTGGGTGCCATCACCGCGACGCAATCGCCCCGGCCGATGCCCCGTTTTTGCAAGGCCGACGCCAGGCGGCGGCAGCGTTCATAGGCGGTGGCCCAATCGTAACGCTCCGCGCCATGGATGACCGCTGTCCGCTTCGGATAGATCGTCGCGGTGCGGCGCAAAAAGCTCAAGGGGGACAGGGCCTGGTAATTGGCCGCGGTCGGTCCTAACGATTGTTCAAAAGCATCCATCAAAAACCATCCCAATGCGCGGTTTCTCAAAAGAGCCAGAACAGGCACTTTAGCTTTCAAATGTGCGATCTTGAAGCTCTTGGGCGAGATTGAGGGAAATTGATTTAGCACAACGCACTGATTTTCAGTTAAAACATATACTGTCGGAAGCGCCAGAGCGCGACGCCTTGGCGGCTCATGCAAGTCAACGCCGGTCAGATCACCCAGGAGCCGGGCCAACAAAGAGGTATCAGGGAGGTAACAGGAATGGGTCACTTTGATGATGTTTGCGCGCAAGCGCTGAGCGATCCGGAAAGCTTCTGGGGCGACATCGCCGAGACAATCGACTGGGACCGAAAATGGGACAGCGTCCTGGACAGCGCCAACCCGCCGTTTTACCGCTGGTTTGCCGGGGCCGAACTGAACACCTGCCACAACGCGGTGGATCGCCACGTGGCCGCGGGCCGGGGCCAGCAGCCGGCCATCATCTACGACAGCCCGGTGACCGATACGGTGCGCAAGATTACCTATCAGGAGCTTCAGGATCAGACCGCGACCTTCGCCGGCGCCTTGGCGGGCGCGGGTGTGACGAAGGGGGACCGGGTCATCATTTACATGCCCATGGTGCCCGAGGCGGCGGTGGCCATGCTCGCTTGTGCCCGCCTGGGCGCGGTGCACTCGGTGGTGTTCGGCGGTTTCGCCGCCAACGAGCTGGCGACCCGCATCGACGATGCCAAGCCCAAGGTGATCGTCTCCACTTCCTGCGGTATCGAGGCCGGCCGGGTCATTCCCTATAAGCCGCTGTTGGACGCGGCCATCGACGGGGCCTCTCACAAGCCTGATCATTGCATCATCATGCAACGGCCCCAGGTGACGGCGGAGATGATCCCGGGCCGGGATCTGGATTGGAACGAAGCGGTTGCGGCGGCCGAGCCCCATCCTTGCGTGTCCGTGGCGGCGACCGATCCGCTCTACATTCTCTACACCTCCGGGACGACCGGCCAGCCCAAGGGGATCGGGCGCGGCAACGGCGGCCATGCGGTGGTGCTCGCTTGGAGCATGAAGGCCATCTACAACGTGGACCCGGGCGAGGTCTTTTGGGCCGCCTCGGACGTGGGCTGGGTGGTCGGCCATTCCTATATTGTCTATGCGCCCCTGTTCCACGGCTGCACCACGGTCATCTACGAGGGCAAGCCGGTGGGCACGCCCGATCCGGGCGCGTTCTGGCGGGTGATCACGCAACACGGGGTCTCCGTGCTGTTCACCGCGCCCACCGCCTTTCGCGCGATCCGCCAGCAGGATCCCAACGCCGACTACCTCAAGGGCCACGACCTGTCCCATTTCCGCGCCCTGTTCTTGGCGGGCGAGCGTTGCGATCCGGATACCCTGAGTTGGGCGGAGCGGACCTTGAAGGTTCCGGTGATCGATCACTGGTGGCAGACGGAGACCGGCTGGTCCATTGCCGCCAACTGCCTGGGCATCGAGCCCTTGCCGGTGAAACCCGGATCGCCCGCGCGACCGGCGCCCGGCTGGGACCTGAAGGTGCTGGACACCGCGGGCGCGGCGGTGGAACCCGGCACCATCGGGGCCATTTGCGCCAAGCTGCCTTTGCCGCCGGGCTGTTTCCCCACGCTGTGGCAGGCCGAGGAACGCTATCTGGACTCCTACATGCGGGAGTATCCGGGCTACTACGCCTCCGGAGACGCGGGCATGATCGACGAGGACGGCTATGTTTTTGTCATGGCCCGGACCGACGACATCATCAACGTGGCCGGGCACCGCCTGTCCACCGGCGCCATGGAGGAAGTGCTGGCCGCCCATCCGGAAGTGGCCGAGTGCGCCGTTACCGGCGTGGCGGATTCCTTGAAGGGCCAACTGCCGGTCGGGTTTCTGGTGTTGAGCAGCGACAGCCAAAAAGCTCCCGACGAGGTGGTCAAGGAAGTGGTGCAGATGGTCCGCAATCAGATCGGGCCCGTGGCCGCTTTCAAGACGGCGACGGTGGTCAAGCGCCTACCCAAGACCCGCTCGGGCAAGATCCTGCGCGGGACGATCCGCAAAATCGCCGATGGGGAAAGTTACAAGATGCCCGCCACCATCGACGATCCGGCCATCCTAACGGAAATCACCGAGGCCCTGGCGACGATCGGCTATCCTAAAGGTGGGTAACGGCCCCTAGGATGGCAACGGCCCCAAGGATGGTAACGGCCCCGGGGGCGGCAACGGCTGAGTTGACATTCCGTCCCGGATCGGCTTTTTGAACCCGGCCCGGGGATGCGGCGGCATCGCCGGGTGGCAGGGCAGATCTATTCGGAAAGGACCACGGAATGCGTTTAGAAGGTAAGGTTGCCGTCATCACCGGTGCGGCGTCAGGCATTGGTTTGGCCTGCGCCAAGCGATTTGCCCAAGAGGGGGCCAAGGTGGTGCTGTCCGACGTGAACGAGGCGGCGGGCGAAACCGCGGCCGAGGCTCTTCAGGAAAGCGGCGCCGATGTCATTTTTGTCGCCTGCGACGTGGGCGACAAGACCCAGGTGGAAAACCTTATGGCCGCTGCCGTGGCCGCCTTCGGGCGGGTGGATACGGTCATCGCCAACGCGGGCATCGCCCACGCCTGCGACTTTTTGGATCTGGCCGAAGAGGATTTCGACCGGGTCATCCGGGTCAACCTGAAAGGTGTGTTCCTGACCGGTCAGGCGGCGGCTCGGCAAATGGTGGCCCAGGGCCCCAATGCCGCCGGCGAGGTGGGTACTATCATCAACATGTCGTCGGTGAACGCGGTGATGGCCATCCCCTCCATCACGCCTTACGTTGTGGCCAAGGGCGGCGTCAACCAGTTGACCAAGGTCATGTCCCTGGCCCTGGCGACCCAAGGCATTCGGGTCAACGGCATCGGCCCGGGCTCCATCAACACCGAGATGTTTCAGGTCGTGAACGCGGACCCGGAAAAGCGCCGCGCCGCCATGTCCCGCACGCCCATGGGGCGCCCGGGCGAACCCGATGAAGTGGCCACCGTGGCGGTGTTCCTGGCATCCAGCGACTCAAGCTATATCACCGGCCAGACCATCTACCCGGACGGCGGCCGCTTGGGCCTCAACTACGTGGTGCCGGTTCAGGACTAAGCCCGAGAACAAAGACCAGCGATTCGGACGGTCGCGGCAGCTCTGCGACCGTCCCTTTGGTGGTCATGGGGCGTCAGCCCTAGTCGCTGGTGGGCAGCCCGAAATTACCCAGCGGCATGTTCGAGGTGGCCGGGGCCTCCTGTTCCACTTCCGCTTCCGGTTTGGGCAGGGTGACGCCGGCCTTTTCGGCCGCCTTGCGGGCCTTGGCCACGGCGGCATTCAGGTCGGTCTGATTGCACAGTCCCAAGAGCACCGGATCCCGCGGGCGAATGTTGGACGAGTTCCAATGGGTGCGGTCGTGGATGGCCTGAATGGTGTTCTTGGTCGTCCCGATCAGCTTGGAAATCTGTGACTCTTTCAGTTCCGGATGGTGGCGGAGCAACCAGGCAACCCCATCGGGCTTGTCCTGTCGCTTGGCCACCGGGGTATAGCGGGGACCCTTGGTGCGTTTGGACGGTTTGGGCAAATTTGACTTGGCGCTTTGCAGCTTGGCCGTCGGGTTGCCCTCGCAGCGGGCGATTTCTTCCTTGGTCAGCTCGGAATTGTTGATGGGGTCCATGCCCTGGATGCCGACCGCCACCTCGCCATCGGCGATGCCTTGAATTTCCAGGGTGTGCAGGCCGCAATACTCGGCGATCTGCTGGAAGGTGAGCGTGGTGTTGTCAACCAACCAGACGGCGGTCGCCTTCGGCATAAGTGGTTGAGCCATGTATCCTCCTGATGGGCGCGGGCTTTATCTATCAGCGCGGGCTATCTCACCCAACACGGCGCCTTGATGGAAAATGAAAGAGATCGCTTTGGTGGATATACCGATCGGGCCTCCACGCCAAGTCTGAATCGACGGGAATCCGCGATTTGCCCTGGGTATTTGGGGATATCTGGATCAAATTCGTCCGACACCTAATCTATGAATTAATTTTGAGCACAATCTTCCCGATGTGATTGCTGCTTTCCATCAGCGCATGAGCCTGGGCAGCCTGGTCCAGGGGGAAGGTCTCGGCCATCACCGGGGCGATTTCACCGGCTTCGATTTTCGGCCAGATGTGCTGGCGCAGCTGATCGGCGATCGCCCCCTTGAAGGCCACCGAACGGGCCCGCAGGGTGGAGCCGGTCAAGGTGATGCGTTTCAACATCAAGGGCATAAGGTCGACTTGCACCTTAGAGCCGCCCAAGAAGGCAATGTAGCAAAGCCGCCCGTCCGTCGAGAGCGCCTTGATGTTACGTTGCACGTAGTCGCCGCCCACCATATCCAAAATGACATTCACGCCTTTTTTCTCTGTGGCTGCCTTGACCACCGCCACAAAATCTTCGTCGCGGTAGTTGATGGCCCGGTCGGCGCCCAAGTCGGTGCAAGCCTGGCACTTGTCCGTGGAGCCGGCGGTGGCAAAGACCGTCGCGCCCATGGCCTTGGCGAACTGAATGGCCGTGGTGCCGATGCCCGAGGAGCCGCCGTGAACCAGGAAGCTCTCGCCGCGCGTCAAACCGCAGCGATCGAATACGTTGCTCCACACGGTGAAGCTGGTCTCGGGCAGGGCGGCGGCTTGGGTGAGGCTGAGCCCCTTGGGCACCGGTAGGCATTGCGCCGCCGGCGCCGTGCAGTAGTGGGCATAACCGCCGCCGGTCACCAGGGCGGTGACTGGGTCGCCCACCTGCCAGCCGCCCGCGTCAGGGCCTTGGGCGACAATGGTGCCCGCCACTTCCAGACCCGGAACGTCCGAGGCGCCCGGCGGCGGGGGATAGCCGCCCTGGCGTTGCAGGACGTCCGGCCGGTTGACCCCGGCGGCGGCCACCTTGATCAAAACCTCGCCGGCGCCGGGGGTCGGCAGGGGGCGCGTGCCCAATTGCAGGACCTCCGGGCC
>JANQKX010000430.1 GCA_028280915.1 Kiloniellaceae bacterium | reverse complement strand
GGCGGGCGGGCGCCGGTCCCGGGGCAGTCTGGCGGAGACCGCCTCGGCCGCCTCGCGCAGGACGGCGGAGGCCTGGTCGCTGGCGTGCTCCAACTCCCGGTTCACGTCCGGCGGCAAACCGGCCTCGAACATGGCGGCGTAGTAGGCCGGCTCTGCCCGGGCGAAGGCCAGATAGGCATGGCCGATGCGGCTCAAGGCGGTCACCGGATCGGGCGCACCGTCGCGCCAGGCGGTGGATAGGTCGTCGGCCAGGCGCTCGAAGCCCTGTTGGGCGATGTCGGCCAGCAAGGCGTCCCGGTCGCGAAAATGGCGGTAGGGGGCGGCCGGGCTGACCCCGGCGGCGCGGGCGGCTTCGGCGAAGGTAAAACCGCCGGTGCCTTTTTCCGCAATCAGCCGCAAGGCGGCCTGAATCAAGGCCTCGCGCAGATTGCCGTGGTGATAGCCGCGGCGCCCGCCGCCTTCCTTGGACCAAGTCATGTTAAAGGCTTTTACATGATGGCGGCGCTCCGCGCACGCGGAATTACGCTTTTAACCGTGCGGGAGCGGCGGATGGGAGAGTGCAATCCGGGCGGTGAGCCGCCTAATTCTGACGGGATAACAATTCCTTAGCGACCGCTTGCACTTGGTCGTCGATGGAAATGTCCATCAGGGAGGTGACCTCCAACTTGCGGTCCTCGAAGATTCGGTCCGGGGGGAGGGCGGCGTCGTCCAAGCCGGCATACTTATTGACCGCCACATCCCGCGCGCGGACCAGGGAAACGATCTGCGGCTTAAAGAGGCGCACCATGGCTGAGATCCAGCGGTTGACCGGCCAGGACGGCCAGGTGTGATCGATTTCGAAGCGGTCGATCATGGCCGCGACGTCCGCCGCCGAGTACCAAACCTCGCCGGTCACCCAGCGGTTCACCGTGAAGAGACGGAAGGGCAGGGCGGTCGAGGTCATGGAAATGGCGATCAGGTGGCTGAGGTGATCGTCGGGATTTTCCGGCAGCGTCGTGTCCGATACCGGGGCCGGTGTCATGCCGGCCGGCATGCCCTTGGGCCGCAAAAAGGTGTGAAAGTGGCCGTGCTCGTTCTCGAAGCGCTGATCGGCCACATGGGCGTGGTAATAGTATTGGGCGTGGGTTTCCCGGTCGTAGACGTCGCCCTTGGGGTAGTGATCCCATTCCAGAAACTGGGGATAATCCTTCAGCAGCTCGCCCACCACGTTGGCGCCGGTTTTTGCCAGGATGCGGTGAATGTTCACCACTTCCTGGCCCGCTTCCGCCATGGCTTCCAAATCCCCATCGCTCATCCCGGCGAAATCGGCCTGATCGGGAATCCGGAAGGGCTCGATTTCTTGTTCCAATCGCATGCTGGAGATCATGGGGGCATCCTTTTTTGACCGGCTTTGATTTAGATCAATTTTCTGACGCATTGGCGGGCGGAACCTTAATCCGTGACGGTCTTAATCCGTAACCAGGCGAAAGCCAATCAGGATATGCTTGATCTCCTGGGGCCGGCCGTGGCGGGCGGCGGGCCGGCAAACCCCGCAGCCGCTGTCGTCCCAGGAGCCGCCGCGCACCTGATAGCGCCCCT
>JANQKX010000342.1 GCA_028280915.1 Kiloniellaceae bacterium | reverse complement strand
GCGCGCCCTCACCCAGGCGCTCCTCACAGCCTCTCTACGATCTCAGAATATCTGAAAATTCACCAACCTGAATTCTTCACAGGGGACGAGTTAATCCTCGTTTCCGGGGAGCAAGATTTCATGAGCTATGACTTGATGGTTTTTGATCCAAGGTACCTACTTCCAAAACCGAGTTTATGGAATGGTAAGCTGCGCAAACTGAGTGGCGCGAAGACCATGGGTATGAAGATCCAGCAGTAACGACGTTCAACCTGAGATCTTGGTTCCTCGATAAGATCAAATAGCATTCCGCGCTGAATGGGCCTTTTGCGACGGAACTGGATCTTGACGATCCAACGGCTGCAGGTTGGGTCACTAGGACCTCTTTGATTTACGTAGAAATTGCCCGGTCAGAGGCCACCACAGCCAGACGGGAGGTTCTCGAACCAGCTCAAGAGCACAAGATCGGCTTCTTCGATGCCAATGAGGGACGCGTCGAACCGGCGCCAAACCCGTTCACCCCGGAGCAACTGTAAACCATGTGACGAGAATGGACCGGAAAGAAAATGGAGCGGGCGATGAGATTCGAACTCACGACATCAACCTTGGCAAGGTTGCGCTCTACCCCTGAGCTACGCCCGCGCTAGGCTGGGGGAAATAGCGTCTTTGCTGGCCCATTGCAAGGCCTTTTCCCCAGACCGGCGCAATTTAAATCACGGCGACCAAGATTTGGTTAAGCGCGCAAGGGCGGGGCGCCAGGTTCTTGCCAGGCCCTTGTCAGGGATCGCGTGAGCTGCGATTCATGGGGCCATCGTTATCGAGCCTTAGTATTTGGGGGGGCCATTCATGACCACGATGGAGACGACGGAAAGCCTGGACTTGCCCACGACTCCGGCCTCCTTGTTGGCCCGGCTGGCCGAGCTGGGCATCGAAGTGGAGAATCACAGTCATGTTCCGATCTTTACCGTGGCGGAATCCAAGGCCCTGCCCCTTCAGATCCCCGGCGCCCACATCAAGAACTTGTTTTTGAAGAACAAAAAGGGCCGGATGTGGCTGGTGGTCTGCCTGGAGGATCGCAAGATCGACCTCAAGGACCTGGGCGAGCGCCTGGGGGCGGGGCGCCTATCCTTTGGCAGCCCGGACCGCCTGATGACCCATTTGGGGGTCAAACCGGGCGCGGTCACGCCCTTTGCCGTCATCAACGATCCCCAAGGGGCGGTGACGCTAGTCTTGGATGCCGGCATCCTCGCCCATGACCAGGTCAATTGCCATCCCTTGGTGAACCATATGACCACGGTGATCAAAACCGACGATCTGATGGGGTTTTTCGAGGCCTTGGCCCACCCGCCTCAGGTCATTGCGCTTGATTGACGGCGAAAATCGCCAGATGACGGCCCGGCGGGCCCGGTAGGACCTCCCTCCGGGCCAAATCCACGCCCCATCGGGCTTGTCTTGTGCCCCAAAAACGGCCATTTAATGCAAGAGGGCGGCTTGCCGCGACCGAGGATACGAGGGACGATTTTATGGAAAGCATTGTGGGATTGGCCGGGGCCGAGGGGAGTCAAGGCGCCGGCGACCTGATCAAGGAAAGCAACCAGCAGGACTTTGTCACGGACGTCATCGAGACTTCCATGCAGGTGCCGGTTGTCGTGGACTTTTGGGCGCCCTGGTGCGGTCCCTGCAAACAGCTGGGCCCGGCACTGGAAAAGGCGGTGCAGGGGGCCCGCGGCGCCGTTCGCATGGTCAAGATCAACATCGACGAAAATCAGGAACTGGCCATGCAGCTGCGCATCCAGTCCATTCCCACCGTCTATGCCTTTTTTCAAGGCCGCCCCTTGGACGGTTTTCAAGGCGCCCGGCCGGAAAGCGAGCTGAACGCCTTCATCAAGCGGTTGGTGGAAACCAGCGGCGGCGATGCCAGCAATCCCATTGAAGAAGCCTTGGCCAAGGCCGCGGAGAGCATCGAAGCCGGCAACTTCGCCCAAGCGTCGGCCCTCTATGGTCAAATCCTGCAGCACGAGCCGGAAAACCGCGCCGCCATGGCGGGGCTGGTGGCCTGCCATCTGGGCAATGACGACGTCACTGGCGCCCGGGAACTTCTGGACTCCTTTGATCCCGAGGTGATCAAGGACGAGGCCTTCACCGCGGTTCTGGCCCAGTTGGAGCTGGCGGAGAGTGCCCAGGCCGCCGGTCCCCTGGACGATCTCATGGCGGCGGTCGCGGCCAATGAAAACGACCATCAGGCGCGCTTTGACCTGGCCTTGGCCCAGCAGGCCGCGGGGCAGGGCGAGGCGGCCGCTGAGTCCCTCTTGGAGATCGTGCGCCGGGACCGGACCTGGGA
This sequence comes from Kiloniellaceae bacterium, assembly GCA_028280915.1. Lineage (GTDB taxonomy): Bacteria > Pseudomonadota > Alphaproteobacteria > Kiloniellales > Kiloniellaceae > JANQKX01. The sequence continues at coordinate 1,569 of JANQKX010000342.1, read as the reverse complement.
GGATGACGGCGCCCGCAAGCAGTTGCTGACCTTCTTCGAAGCCTGGGGCCCGACCGATCCCCTGACCGTGGCCACCCGGCGTCGCCTATCCTCGTTGCTGTTCTCATGAGCCGGACCGCCCGCGATCCCCGGTTTGAAGATCTGCCGGATTGCCTGCCGATCTTTCCCTTGCCGGGTGTGCTTTTGCTGCCGGGCGGGCGCCTGCCGCTGAATATCTTCGAGCCGCGCTATCTGGAAATGTTCGATGACGCCCTGGCCGGGGATCGCCTGATCGGCATGATCCAGCCCAAGGAGGCGGAGGAAAACGGCTGCGTGCCGGCGCTCTACGAGACCGGCTGCGTGGGCCGTCTGACGTCGTTCAACGAAACCGACGACGGGCGCTATCTGGTGACTTTGACCGGCTTGATCCGCTTTGATTTGAATTCCGAGCTGGAGCCCAGAAACTATCGCCGAGTGCATCCCGTTTTCTCCCGCTTCAGGAGCGATTTGGATGAGGACTTGACGGCGGTGGCGCGGGACCGTTTGTTGACGGTCCTGCGGAGCTATTTCACGGCCATGTCCATCGAAGGGGACTGGGAGGCCATCGAAAAGCTGGGGGATGAGTATCTCGTGACCTCCATCGCCATGATTTGTCCCTTGGACGGCCCGGAAAAACAGGCGCTTTTGGAAGTGGTGACCCTGAAAGAACGCTGCGACACCCTGATCGCCCTCTTGGAAATGGCGGCCCATCGGGGGGACGCGGATCACCGGGCCCATTGACCGAGACACGGTTGAGGATTGGATTGCCTGTTAACATCTGGACCCGCCGTCATCTTTAGGAGAGGAAACACCGTGGCCGGAGAGCAAAATCGGGTGAGCCCCAAGCTGTTGGAAATCTTGGTCTGTCCCTTGACCAAAGGGCCGCTGGAGTATGACGCCCAGGCGGGCGAGCTAATCTCCCGGCAGGCGGGCCTGGCCTATCCCATTCGCGAGGGCATCCCGATCATGCTGCCCGACGAGGCGCGGGAGCTTTCCGACTGACCCTTTGGCCGAACGAGGTAAACCATGTCCGTTCCCATAACCGAAGCAAGCGCCCAAGATCTGGAAACCAAGGTCTGGCCCACGGAAATCCGCTACAAAAAGGCGGACAAAACCCTTGAGATCGCCTTTGACAATGGCGATGCCTTTTCCTTAAGCGCGGAGTATCTGCGGGTGGAAAGCCCCTCGGCGGAGGTGCAGGGTCACAGCCCCACACAAAAGGTCACCATTGCCGGGCGCCGTCATGTAGGCATCATGGAGATCGAGCCGGTGGGCAACTACGCCATCCGCATCAAGTTCGATGATCTGCACGAGACGGGCATTTTTTCCTGGCAATACCTGCATCGCCTGGGGGCGGAGCAGGCGGAGATCTGGGGCAACTATCTGGCCGAGTTGGAGCGTCGCGGCTTATCCCGCGATCCGTGAGATCCCGAGTGGTCGACCTCAACGGCCGGCTTGGCGGGCGATGGCAAAAAGCGTGCGGGACATGATGGTTTCGGCCGGCATGCCGGTCTTCTTGCAGGCCGCTTCGGTGCGCATCAGGCTGGTGAT